>JALOTJ010000070.1 GCA_025457965.1 Spirochaetota bacterium
CATGGTGCTCATCTCCCTCCAGTCCGGAAGCAACGGGAACTGCCTGTACGTGGAGTCCGGCGGCGTGCGCCTGCTCTTCGACGCGGGAATAAGCGGCCGGAAGGCTCGAGCCGCTCCTCACGGTGACATGTCCATCACGGATTGTATCATACGGCTGTATCATCCCGATACCGCCGATGTTCAGGGCATGCGACAGCCTCCACTCTCCCTGTTCCGGGGGGAGTTATGGATAAAGCGTTAAAATTAATTGACATCCGCCGCCGGTAGTGTAGTATAGAGACGTTGTTAAGCGGATGCCCCGGGGCACGGCGTTACACGAATACTGATGGCGATTATGGAAATAACAGGAAAAACGGACTATTGGACGAACCTGGCAATCGACGATCTCGACTCGGCGGGAATAATGCTGGAAAAGAAGAAATATTTACAGTCGGGTTTTTACTGCCATCAAACAATTGAGAAGATTTTAAAGGCATATTACTGGCATAACAGGGCACAGGAGCCCCCTTATACTCATAACCTGATGAAACTTGCCGAAGCCGGCGGGCTCATAGAGCTGTTGACCGGGGAGCATAAAAGACTCATGGATATATTAATGCCACTCAATATCGAAGCGAGATACCCGGATAACAAGTTGGCGCTGCTGAAGACGCTCACGCAATCGAGGTCCACGGAAATCCACCGGCAAACAACGGAGCTGTTTTTATGGATGAGATCACTGATAGAAAAATAAGGGAGTACGCCGGCCTTGTACGACGCGCACTCCCGGTCAGCGCGATCGTTTTATACGGCAGCTATGCGCGGGGCGAGGAAGGCAGGGACAGCGATATCGACATCGCCGTCGTGGTCGATGAACTGCGGGAGGATTTCCTGGATGTCAACGCACGATTGTTTGCCCTCTGCCGTGAAGTGGATGTTGCAATAGAACCAAAGCTTATCGTAAAAAAGAATAACACGAGCGGTTTCCTCGAGAGCATCTTGAAATACGGGAAAGTGATCCATCCCGAATAATCTCCCCAACGCAAAAACCGCGTGACAATCCATGGTGCCCGCCGTAGGCTCGCGCGCATGGTGCTCATCTCCCTCCAGTCCGGAAGCAACGGGAACTGCCTGTACGTGGAGTCCGGCGGCGTGCGCCTGCTCTTCGGCGTGCGCCTGCTCTTCGACGCGGGAATAAGCGGCCGCAGGGCCGCGGAGCGGCTCGCCGCGTTCGACCGCGACATCCACGGCGTGGACGCGCTCATCATATCGCACGACCACGCCGACCACGTCTCGTGCGCGGGCGTGTATCACCGTATGTTCGGCGCGCCGCTGGTCGTCTCCGAACCCACGCTCCGGGCCGCGCGCGCGAAGTACGAGCTCAGGCGCCTCGCCGACGTGCGCCACTTCACCCCCGGCCAGACGCTTTGCTTCGGCCACGTGCGCGTACTGACCTTTTCCACGCCGCACGACGGCGCCGACGGCGCGGCCTTCGTGGTCGACGACGGCGCTCACCGCCTCGCCATCCTTACCGACCTGGGGCACGTCTTCGGTGACCTCCGCCTCGCCATCGCCTCCGCCGACGCCGTTTTCATCGAGAGCAACTACGATCCCGCCATGCTCGCCGGCGGGCCGTATCCGGCCGTGCTCAAGCGCCGCATAGCCGGCGACGGCGGGCACCTTTCCAACGGCGAGGCGGCCGCGCTCGTAGCGTCAAGCGCCTCGTCGAAACTCAGGTGGGTGTGCCTGGCGCACCTCTCGGAGCAGAACAACACGCCCGAATGCGCGCTCGAAACGCACCGGCGGGCGCTGGGCGGCGCGCTTAGCCTGCACCTGGCCCCGCGGCACGGCCCGTCCCCCCTGCTCGAGCTGTGAGGGTTCGCCCGGCCGTAAAAACAATTGACCTTTCGCCGGGGCCGCGTCTTCATGAAATACGGGGAGTGAAGCCCCTCGTAAAAGCCCCGGGAGACGGCTGAAGCCGAATGGACCACGAAACGACGATCGAAAGCCTGAAGCGCGCGGTGATCGCCTTCCGCGACGAGCGCGACTGGAAGCAGTTCCACGACGTCCGGAACCTCGCCATGGGTCTGTCCATAGAGAGCGCGGAGCTGCTGGAGCGCTTTCTCTGGAAGTCGAACGGCGAGATTGCGGAGATGCTTGCCGGCGACGGGCTGGAGGGCGTGCGCCACGAGCTCGCCGACGTGTTCGTGTATCTGCTGTACCTCGGCGAGGCGACCGGCATAGACCTTGCCTCGGCCGTGCGCGAGAAGATCGAGCAGAACGCGAAGAAGTACCCGGTCGGGAAGGCGTACGGCAGCAGTAAGAAGTACACGGAGCTGTAAAGGCGCCCTCAGGCTTTAGTGGCCCGGTGTACATACGTGATGTAGAGTAGACTTGTTGCGTAACTGGCAAAAATGTCATCGCGAGGAGGCCGCAGGCCGACGTGGCGATCTCAAAAGGCAACACGTTTTCACTGGAAAACCAAATGCTTTATGAGATTGCCGGGTCCCGATAAGGCCGGGGCGCGCAATGACACTTTGTAAGGCAAAAACTCTATTTACGTTTCCCGCGCCCGGACGGGGCGCGCTTCGGTTGGGCGGCATCGGCGCCGCCATACCTAAGAATTGATCATGCGATGACTGGAGGAGAAGGTATGACGGCATTGAAACGTTTCGGCGTATGGTGTGTGGTCGTGGTGTCGCTCGCGCTCGGCGGATGCTCCTCGCCGGAAACGGGGGGTCAGGGGCCGAAGATCGGCATAACCTACGGGACGATCCAGACGAAGCTTCTCAAATACCGTATCGACATCAACGGCGAGTACGCGGCCGCGCTCGCGAAGGAGGGTGCGGCCATCGTGCGCATCTTCGTCACCGACGATCCGGCGGTGGTGCGGGCCAGGCTCGCCACGCTCGACGGCGTCCTCGTTCCCGGCGGGTTCGACGTAAACCCGGCGCGCTACGGCGAGGGGCCCGATGAAAAGCTCGAGGCGGTCGACGACGCGCTCGACGCGCTCGAGCGCACGGTGCTCGACTACGCGCGCGACGCGGCGCTCCCGGTGCTGGGTATCTGCCGCGGCATGCAGTTCCTGAACGTGTACCACGGCGGCTCGCTGTACCAGGACATACCCTCCCGCTACAAAAGCGATGCTACGGTGGCGCACCGCAGGCGGGTCGACCTGTGGATATACACGCACGCCGCGGACTGCTTTCACGAGGTGCGCATCGAGAAGGGCAGCATGCTCCACCGCCTGCTGGGCGCCGATTCGATGCCGGTCAACTCGTTCCACCACCAGGGGGTGAAAAAGCTCGCCCCGGGCTTCAGGGTCACGGCGCGCACCCTCGACGGTTTCGTCGAGGCGATCGAGCACACCGGCGGCCGGTTTATCGCCGGCACCCAGTTCCATCCGGAAAAGATGATCGCCGAAACGCCGCGCTTCTCCCTGATCTTCGGGGAGTTCGTCGCGGCCGCGTCGGAGGGCGGCAGAAGGCCCGTCGCGATGGCGCGTTAAACGCAAACACGCCGCGGGTATCGCTCCCGCGGCGTGCCGTTGACAGTTGTCGGAACGGACGTTCGGCCCGTCGCCGTCAGTACTCCCCGTCCTCGACCGGGAATTCGAAGTCCGGCTTCGGCGGAATCGGAAGCAGCTTCTTGTAAATCGCGATCGACAGGAACCCCGCCACGTACATCCACAGGCCGAAGATCGCCGAGGTGAAGAACATCGAGCTGTAGAAGTCGCCCATGTAGTCCTGTATGAGCAGCGCCAGCGCCATCGCGAGCGAGGCGTTGCGCAGTCCCGTCTCGAGCGAGATGGCCCGGGTCTGGTAGTTGTTGATGCCGATGAGCTTCGGGATCAACGCGCCGAGCAGCATTCCGGAGAGCGTCAGGACGAAGACCATGGTGTAGAACGCGAAACCGTAGCGTTCGGTGTCGGCGAACATGTCGAGGTTGCCGAGCAGCCCCGCGCCGATGAGGAACAGGAGCGCGATCACCCCCAGCGCCGAGAAGAAGGGCGTTGCCTTCGTCGCGAAGTTCGGCCAGCGGTTGCGGACCGACATGCCCACCGCCAGCGGGATGATGACCAGTATGATGATCGTCTGGATGACCATTTTCACCGGAATGTTGACCTCGGGTACGTTCGCGCAGTAGAGCGTGAGCAACAGCGGCGTGAATACGAGCGAGAGCACCGTCGAGAACGAGGTGAGCGAGATGGAAAGCGCGAGATCCCCTTTCGCGTAATAGGTCATGAGGTTCGAGGTAACGCCGCCCGGGCTCACCGCGATGAGCACCATGCCCACGAAAACGAACGGATAGGCATCGTAAAAGCCGAGCATCCTGCCCAGTCCGACCGCGACAAGCGGCATGACCGCCCACTGCAAAACGGCGCCGGTGAGCATGCCCTTCGGCTTCTGAAACACGATCTTGAAGTCCTTCATGGTGAGCGTGAGGCCCATGCCGAGCATCACGAAGAAGAGCATGAGGACGATCGATACCTTGAATATCCTGTCAAGGGCGAGCTGCTTCGGCTTTTCGACGAAATGGGCGAAAAGATAGGTCTTGCCGTCAACCGTTCCCTTTATCGACTGGATCTTGAAGGTCAGCTTGTCCTCGAGCATTTTTTCGAGGCTCGCGTATTTGGACGTGGCCCCCTCCCGCTCCAGGGTCTCCTTCGAGGGTACGGCGAGGATGAACAATTCCCCCTTTATGCTGCGGACCAGGAAGACGCTGGTCTCGTCGCCGGTCACCGTGGCCGCGCTGGCCTTTAAAAGCCTGAGGTGGCCTTCAAACTCGGTCTCGGCCGCGTTCTTCCAGTCGAGCTTCCTCGAGGCCTCGTTGAGCTTCTTGATGAGCGTCAGGTCTCCGGTACCCTTTGCGGCCATCGAAAGGCGGCGGTACAGGTCCTCGTCGGCGTATGCAATGGATGAAACGAACAGCGCGATGACCAGCGCCACCGTCGCTCGAATGGCGGATGCGGTTCCTCCGCCTTTTAGACCGGTTTGCTTCATTGTCCAACCCCCTGTTGTTTTTATCTATGCGTCTCCCTGTCGCGGCGTGCCGCGATGGAGGCGATGTACAAGACGCCGGCTGTCTGTGTTTCTCCGAATCGAACAAGTATTTATGTAAAAGCGGCAACAACCGGTTTTACACTCCACGTCGGGAAACCTGTATACCGTACGGTGCGCGCAAAGTTTTTTAAAATATATAGTGGAGATGCGCTGTACACATACAACTTAATGGCAGTTGTGTCAATTATTTATTGGTCCCCGGGCTCCCGCGCAAAGCGCCGGGTCCCGACCTCCTTTAAGCGGTCGGCGAAACCCACGGTTCGGTCGGGCGGTCAGCCCAGTATTTCCCGTATCCTCGCGGTGAGCATATGAGGGGTGAACGGCTTGCCGATAAAGCCGGCCGCGCCCCGGTCGAGGGCCTTGCGGACCTTCTCGTCCAGGGAGAACCCCGAGGTAACCAGAACCTTGACGGCCGGATCGATCTTCTTCAGTTCGGCGAGGACCTCGATCCCCGACATGCGGGGCATCGACATGTCCAGGAGAACAAGGTCGATCGTACCGCCCGCGTCGCGGAAAACGCGTACTCCTTCCTCTCCGTCCGCGGCGATAAGCGTCGAATAGCCGGCGAACTCCAGAATGGCGCGCGCCACCATACGGATGGCGGCCTCGTCATCCACCACGAGTACGGTGCCGGTCCCGTGTTCGATCCCGTCGCCGTCACCGGGCCGGGCCTCGGGCCCGGTTTCCCTGGCGAGGGGAAGGTAAAAGGTTACGACGCTTCCCCGGCCGGGTGCGGATTTGACATCTATGAAGCCGCCGTGCTGCTTTACGATGTTATACGCCATCGTGAGGCCGAGCCCGGTCCCGCCTCCGCTTCCCCTGGTGGTGAAAAAAGGCTCGAATATCCTTTCCCTGGTTTCCTCGTCCATCCCGACACCGTCGTCGCTAACCTCTATGAAGGCATGGCTTCCTTCTCCCGGCGGGGCGGGGTTGGCCGAAAAAAACGTCGCGTCGGCGGTCGCGATCCCGGTTCGCGCGCGGAGGGTGCCTCCCTCCATGGCGCTTTCGCCCCGCATCACCGTCATGGCGTTTGAGGCGTTGAGGCAAAGATTCAGCACGGCCTGTTCGATGCGCGTGGGATCGGCGCTCACCATTACGGGCCCGTCATGGAAACCGAAATCGAGCGCAACGCTCTTCGGAAAACTGTTGCGGCACAGGTTTCGCACATTTTCGAGGGAGCGGTTGAGGTCCACCGCGGTGAATTCCATCTGCTGTTTGCGCGAAAGCGAAAGGAGCTGATGTATTATTCCCGCCGCCATGGAGGATGACTGTTTCATCGTGTCGATGAACGAGCGCACCTCCTCGCCCCTGTTAAGCGATTCTTCCTGCAGAATGAGTTCGATCACGCTGACGCTTCCCAGTATGCCGCCGAGAACGTTGTTGAAGTCGTGCGCCAGGCCGCCCACCAGGGTGCCCACCGCCTCCATTTTCTGCGCCTGCATGAGTTGTGCCTCGAGCGCGGCCTGTTCGGTTATATCGCGCCGTATCGACGCGTAGCCGGTGATGGCGCCCGCGGCGTCGCGTATCGGGGAGATGCTGCCTTCCATTCTGACCAGGGAGCCGTTCTTGCGCCTGTTGACGATCTGGCCGTTCCAGACATTGCCCGAGCGTATCGTTGTCCAGATGTCCCGGTAGAAATCGTCATCGTGCCTGCCGCTCTTCAGAATACGGGGGTTCCTGGCCATCACCTCGGCCGCCGTGTAGCCGCTGACTCGCTCGAACGCCGGATTGACGTACAGTATGGAACCCTGCGCGTCGGTGATAATGACGTCCTCGGCTGCCTGATGTATGGCGGTCGCGAGCCTGTTCAGTTCGGTTTCATACCGCCTGCGCTCGGTGAGGTCGTGAAAGATGATGAGGTTCCAGTCGCCGAACGAAGAGAGGCGGAATTCGATGTATTTTTTTTTGCCGTCTCGTGCGGTGAAAACGGCCTCGAGCGGGGCAATTTCCGCGGAGCGTGCGTGCGCCTCATCCGCCCTGCCGCGCCATTCCGTTCGAAGTTTCTCGCGATACGCCTCGTCCGGAAAGGCGAGTCGCCAGCCGTCCTCGGTGGTGGCGATGTCCGAAGCGTCGTAGCCGAAGAGCTCCACGAATTTTTGATTGAAATAGTTGATGTGGTTGTCCGACCCGAATATCGCCATCGCCACGGGTGAATTGTCGATGAGCCGGCGAAAGCGTTCCTCGCTCTCGCCAAGCGAGTTCTGCGCCTCGACGAGCTCCGTGTTCTGGCGCTCGAACTCCTCGTTCGAGGCGATCAGCTCCTCGTTGGAGCGGGCCAGGTCCTCATTCCGCCTGCCGATCTCGACCTCGGAGCGGCGAAGATTCTCTTCGAGCGCGCGCATCCTGTCCACCAGCCCGAGCGAGGCGAGAAAAATGAGACAGAGGTAGGCGGGCTCCATGCTCCATTCAGTCAGGAAGTTCGAAGGAATCTTTCCGAGGGCGGTTAGCGAGGAAATGATGTTGACGATGATGACGACCGCGCCGCCGGCCAGGAAATAGCGGGCGAAACGGTTCTTTCTAAAGAAAAGATACAGGATGGTCGCAATCAGAAGCGTGCCGTAGACCATCGCCAGATAATAACTGGGCGGAACGATGCTGGCGAACGGAAGGAAAACCGACAGCGCCGCCGCCGCGGGAAACACGGCCATGCCGAACACGACGAGCATGCGGTCGATGCAGGGATTGTTTTTCGATGTTTCCAGCGTTGCGCGGAGGAAAATCGCCGACAGGCCCACCGATATGTTGAGAAAAAACGGGATCGCGGCGTTCGCCCACCACGGAGATTCGGGCCAGAGGTACTGGAAGGCGAAGCCCCTGAGCGAGATCTGGAAAAGGAACAGGGAGAAGATAAACATCGAGAACAGCAGGTATACACGGTCCCGGATGTATAAAAAGAAAAAAAGGAAAAACATTGAGGTCAGGAACATCATTCCGTAGATAAACCAGGCCAGCGACAGAAAGCGGCTCCTGGCTTCGAAAAAACCGCTTATGGAATAGACCCTGGCCCTGAAGCGCAGTGATCCCGCCGTTACGACCCGAAGGTAGAGGGTCGTAACGCCGGGATCGAGGTTCAGATTGAAGACGACATTGGGGTCGTTGATATGGCGCTCGCCGAACGGCAGGCTGTCCCCGGCCCGCGTTACATGGAATCCGCCGTTCTCATCGGGAAGGTAAAGCTCCACGAGGTCCAGCGACGGCATATCCATTTCGAGCATTTGCCTGACGGTACTGCCGGTCGGATTCAGAATGGTCGCCCTGAACCAGTAGGGGACCGCCACATAGCCGAAACCGATATAATCGCGATCATTGGCGCGCCATGGCTGTTTTTTCCCGGCGACATCGGCGATGCCGGGCCCTGCCGGTGCTGCCATATAGTCGAGATGTCGCGAGATATTGATGACCGGGACCGATTCGTCGACGCGTACGGGAAGCGACGATGCCGCGGCGGGAAAAAACGACCACAGTACGGTCGTGATAACAAGGACGCGGACCGCCGCGGGTCGGGGTGAAAGACGCTCTGTTCGGATCATATGGTTCTGCCAGGAAGAGCCGGCCCGTGAGTGCCCACGTTTATTTTCTGTATGGCATCGACTTCTCCGCTCAGAATGTTACGGCGGGAGGCGCGGAAAAATCAATCAGAAAATTGTTTAAACCGGTTTCCTGATTTATAACGGTCATTCGGTATGATACGGATCAATCACCGGTGAAATATTATTTGCAATAATACTCCAGCGGTTCCATTATCGGGGTGGCCGTCTGGAAAGAATCATATGATCGGGCAACGATATATCGCCGCGATTGCGGTGCTGGGTTTTGCGGGCAGTATGCTCTTCGCCGGGTGTTCCCGGGGGCATAAAGTCAAAATCGCCGTCATGACCCGGCTGCAGTCGGGGTCCACCGTGGGCTCGAGCGAAATCAACGCCTCGAAGCTCTTCCTGGAGGAGCGCGGCGTGCGGAACATCGAGATCGTTCCCTTCAACGACGACTGGGAGCCGGCGAGGGCCGTCGAAGCGTATGCCGAAATGCGTTCGCAGGGCATACGGATCCTGATAACCAGCCACGTGTCCACCTGCGCGCTCGCCCTGCGCGATTCGATAAACAGAGACCGGGTGCTGACCATGGTTACCGGTTCGGCCACCGACCGGCTTTCCGGCAGTGACGATTTTATCTTCCGCAATATACAGGATGTCTCCATCGAGCAGAAGAGTATCGCCGAATACGTCAACCGGATGCCGGGCGGAAATCTATTGATAATCCGGGATACGGACAATCATTCCTATACCGCTCCCGCCCTTAAATACTTCAGGGAGATTTTACGGAAGCCCTCGGTCCGGGTGATCGACGTTTCGGTTTCAGCGCTCGACATGGCCGCGCTCGAGTCGGCGATACGGAGGAATCATTTTGACACCGTTTATGTGCTCGTGGGCGGTTACAAGGTCGTGGCGGGAACGATCGCCCAGATGGCGAAAAAGGCGAGCCCCGGCGCCCGAATCGTTTTCACCCCCTGGATGAAGTCCCCGGCCCTTCTGCAAACGCTCGGCGACGCGGTCAAAGATGCGGTCGTGCCGTCGCATTACCCGCCCCGCAGCGAATCCCGGGCCGTCGACGAGTATGTATCCGGGTTCAAGAAGCGCTTCGGCTACGCCCCCACCTTTATCAGCCTGAACGTCTACGCGGCCCTGGAGATCCTTTCGGCCGCGATCGCGGCGGGAAACACGACGCCCGATGAAATTAAATCCTATATTCTCACGACACGGAGATTCGAAACCAGGTTCGGCGCGGTCGAATTCGACGCATACGGCGATGTCACGAAACCGTTATACTTTATCACCGGTCTCGAAAGAGAGTTCTAAGCCGATGCGCTCCATCAGGAATATTTTCGCGGTGTTCGAGGGCGTCACCCTGTTCGTCGCGATCCTCTTTGTGGTGGTCCTTTTCACCCTCATCGGCAGGGAGATAAAAAGCTCCTTTTATAAAAGCCAGGCCCTCGAGGTCGACAAGGTCGAGATGACCATACAGAATTTCATCGAGGGAAACCGTGACCTGTTCGCCGTTTATTCGCGCATGTCTGATAAAAACGAGCCCGCCGCGCTCCTCGTCAGCTACACCGATATATATTTCTGCGATGCCGGTTTCGTCGTAACCCGTATCCTGAAAAATGGGCCGGGCAGCCCCGTTTTCCCCGGTTATAACCTGGGTAAAAGCATGCTCCCCGGAATGCTCGCGGCGATCGACGCCTCGACGCCGGTCGTTTCGGCAATGTTCCGCGCGCCCGAGGACGAGCGGCTGAGCATCTACGTGGGCGCGCGGTCGGGGCGGGGGTACCTGGTGGGCAGGATCGGAATCGCACCCCTTAAATCGGAGCTTCAGAGAATTGCCGAGTACAGCGGCAGTATCGTGATCATTGCCACCGGGGACGGCTATATACTTTCGAGTTCGGGCGACCCGCTTCACCTCCATATTCTGCCGAGCGACGACAGCTCCGAGATAAACGTCGGCGGCGTCGATTACCTTTATATGCGCAAACACAGCGAGGCGCTCGGCAAAGACATAGCCATACTGACTCCGACCTCCACGGTGTACGCCCTGCTGGAAAGCGTCGAGCGTTACTCGCGCCTGTTCATCATACTCTTCGCGCTGATAATACTCGCCAAGATCGTCGGCCAGACGGTGCTGGTAATGCGCCCATTCGGCAGGTTCAGCGCCCTCATACGGCGCTGGGAGCCCGACGCGCCGGCCCCCGAGATCCCGCCGGAATATTTACAGTACGCGGAGATCGCTTCGCTTTATAAGAATTTCAACGAAAAGTCCGAGCAGATCCACGAGGCGGTGAAGGCGCTGCGGGAAAGCGAGGGGTTGCTGAAGATACAGCGCGATCTCGGCATGGTCCTTGAGAGCTCGGCGGATATTCCTTCGGTCCTCGCCCTCATGCTCGAGGCCGCGCTGAGGATCGAGGGGATTGACAGCGCGGGTATATATCTCGTCGACGAGGAGACCGGAACGGTGGAACTGGCCTCCTCGGCGGGTCTCTCCTCCGAGTTCCTCAACAAGGTCGGGCGTTACGAAGCGGATTCACCCGGCATGCGCGTCGTCATGGAGGGTCTCCCTCTGTATATCGACGAGCACGCACTGAAGGAAAGAGGAGTGGGGGTGGGGCCGGAACATCTGGAGCGAGAGGGTCTCAGGATGCTCGCCGTGGTGCCGATCCGGCACCTTGGGCGGAGCATCGCCTGCATCAACGTGGCCTCGAAAAGCGTCCCCCTGATCCCGCAGACCTCGCGCAACGCCCTCGAGTCGATGGCCTCCACGCTGGGGAACGTTATCGTCCGCATACGAAACCAGGACCAGGTGGCGGCCTCGCTGCGCGAGAAGGAAATCCTCCTGAAAGAGATACACCACCGGGTGAAGAACAATTTCCAGGTGATCATAAGCCTGCTCAACCTGCACTCGAAGAACATCAAGAACGAGGAGCTCCTTCGGCATTTCAACGACTCGCGCAACCGCATCCGCGCCATGGCCCTCATCCACGAGAAGCTCTACCAGTCAGGCGATTTCGCCCACATAGATTTCGCCGCGTACATGGAGACGCTCACCTCGGAGCTCTGTGGGCTCTACGCCACCCCGGGGAATCCGGTGGCGTGCAGGCTCGACGTGGAGCGCGTGAACATCCCGATGGACCTCGCCATTCCCTGCTCGCTCATCGTGAACGAGATACTTTCAAATTCGTTGAAATACGCGTTCCCCCCTTCATGGGAGGGGACTGCGGAAATTATTCTTAAAATTCGCGAAACGGAAAATGGTTCGGTCGAACTCGAAATATCTGATAACGGCGTCGGCCTCCCGGAGGACAGGGAGCCGGGGGCGCCAGATTCCGGGACCCTCGGGCTGTCTCTCATCGGGCTTCTCGTCCGGCAGATAAAGGCTACGCTCGAGCTCGACAGGGCGAATGGAACGCGCTATACCATTGTCTTCCGCGGCGGCGAATAGCGCCAATTTATTTGTTGATTATTGCCGGTCCGGCTGTACTAATAGAGTGTCTTCTCCGTCGTCGACGTCCCCGGCGGTTCCCGGCCTTCGCCACGTCCGCGGGCCCGGCGGGCAACTCCACATGTAAAAGGATACAGCATATGGCGACCGTTACGCGGGCCTCGAAGAAGGAGATTTTCGGCTGGGCGATGTTCGACTTCGCCAACTCGTCGTACACCACCGTCATTGTAACCGTGGTCTTCAGCGTCATTTTCCCGCGGCTCATCGTTGGCGACGCGCCGGAGTATCGCACCGGCAATTTATTGTGGAGCCTCGCGCTCTCCATAAGCTACTTCCTGGTGCTGCTCTCAGCGCCCGTGTTCGGCGCGATCATGGACTACACCGCCGCCAAGAAGAGGTTCCTCTTCGCGGCGACCCTGCTGACGGTGCTTGCCACATCATCACTCTATTTCGTGACCCCCGGCGCCGTGTATCTGGGGATATTCCTCATCGTGGTCTCGAACATCGGTTTCTCGCTCTCGGAGTCGTTCGTTTCGAGCTTCCTGACCAACCTGGGCCCCCCGGAGGACCTGGGGAAAATTTCGGGCTATGCGTGGGGCTTCGGCTATTTCGGCGGCCTCTTCTCGACGGCGCTGGTGATGTTCGGGCTCGGCGCGCTCACCATGGAGAACTTCCCGAACCTTCGCTTCGTCGGTCCCATTACGGGCGCCTTCTTCCTGCTGGCGGCAATTCCGACCTTCCTGTGGGTGCGGGAGCCCGGGAAGCCGCGGACGCTTCCCGCCGGCCGCAGCTACGTCGGTGTCGGTATCGAGCGCATCCGCAAGACCCTGGTCGACATAAAGGATTACCGCGACCTCGCCATCCTTCTCGGGTCCTTCTTCTTCGCCTACGCGGGACTCTCGATCGTCATAAGCTTCGCGTTCATCTACGGCGACCAGGTGATCAAGTGGACGCCGCTGACGCAGATGCTCATGTTCGTCATCACGCAGTTCACCGCGGCCGGCGGCGCGTTTTTCTTCGGCCTCCTTCAGGACCGCTGGGGGGCCAAACGCACCTTCATGCTGACGCTCGTGCTGTGGGTCGTCGCCGTCACGCTCATCTACGGGGTCGACGACGTTACCGGCTTCGTCAACGGCCTCATGGGCACGTCGATCGAAACGCAGAAGATGTTCCTGGTGGTGGGATCGATCGCGGGCCTCGGCCTGGGCGCCACGCAGTCGGCCTGCCGGGCGATGGTCGGCATCTTCGCGCCCGAGTCCAAGTCGGGCGAGTTCTTCGGCCTGTGGGGGCTTACCGGCAGGCTCGCCGCGATCTTCGGCCTCATGGGACTGGGCTTTTTACAGGTGTCGTTCGGGCTGAAGAACGCGGTGCTGTTGTGCTCGATATTCTTCGTCATCTCGATCTGCGTGGTCTTCTTCGTCAACGAGAAGCGCGGCCGCGCGGCCGCCGTTGAGCACGAAGGCGAGTGATGAACCTTTCGGTCATGGGCGTTTCCGGGAGCCCCGTTAAGGACGGCAATGTCGAAGCTTTCATGCGCGCGATGCTCGGCGAGGCGGCGCGCCGCGGCGCCTCGGTCGAGGCCGTGCACCTCTCTCGGCTCGATATACGCGACTGCGTGCACTGTAATTTCTGCATGCGGAAGCAGGAGCCGGGCCGCTACTGCTCCATAAATGACGACGCCCAGGAGCTGTTCGAAAAGGCCGAGCGCGCCGACATCCTCCTGCTCGCAAGTCCGGTCTATTTCATGCGCACGAGCGGCCGCATGGCCTGTTTTCTGGACCGCCTGCGCGTATTCGTGTTCGGCAACGTCGCCGGCGGGCGGATGCGCGACAAGATCGGAGTCAGCGCCGCGGTGGCCTGGGCGCGCCACGGCGGCTTCGAGACGACGCACCTGTCGCACCTCTACGCCTTCCTTACGCTGGAGATGATACCCGCCAGCGTGCACGATTCCGTAAGCCCGCTGGGCGCCTCGGCCGTGGCGAGCGAATCCGGGACCGGTTCCTTCGATCCCGCGGTGCGCCTGGGCGCGGAGCGCGACCTGGCGGGAATCGAATCGGGCTCGTCGATCATCGCGCGCGCGATGGACCTCGCCGCCGTTATGAAACGGGGAATGTGCTAGGCCGCGTCGCCGAAGAAAAGAACGCATGAAACTCTCGCTGCCATACGGACGGACCGGGCTCGAGCTCGAGCTTCCCGATCCCGTCGCCGTTATACGGGGCGCGGAGGAAGCGGCGCTTGCCGACCCGGCCGGGGCGATCGCCGCTTCGCTCGATGATCCGATCGACTCCCCGCCCCTCCGGGCGCTGGTAAAACCGGGCGACCGCGTCGTGATCGTCCATTCCGATATCACACGGGCGACGCCAAACGCCCTGGCGCTTCCCCCGCTTCTCGGGGAACTCGCGGCGGCCGGGGTGCCCGACGCGCATATTACGCTCCTCAACGCCACCGGCATGCACCGCGCGCAGACCGACGGGGAACTGCGCGCCATGCTGGGGAACGATATCGCATCGCGCTACCGGACCGTTCAGCACGACGCGCGCGACGCCGCCATGCTCGTTCGCGCCGGGAAGACCGCGTCGGGAAACGAGCTCTTCGTCAACAGGGCCTGGATGGATGCCGATTTCCGCATCGCCACCGGGTTCATCGAGCCGCACTTCTTCGCCGGCTTCAGCGGCGGCCCGAAGGCCGTACTGCCGGGCATAGCCGGCGGCTCGAGCATACTGTACAATCATCGACCGGTGAACATCGACCACCCGGGCGCGACCTGGGGAGTAACCGACGGCAACCCGGTGTGGGAGGAGATGGCGGAAGCGGCGCGCATGGCGCGGGTCGATTTTCTGCTCAACGTGACGCTCGATCCCAAAAAGCGCATAACCGGTGTTTTCGCGGGACACCCGGAGACCGCGCACCGCTCGGGCTGCGCGCACGTGCGCACGCACGCCATGGCCGCCGTCGACGCGCCGTTCGATATCGTGATAAGCTCCAACAGCGGCTACCCGCTCGACCAGAACCTCTACCAGGCGGTCAAGGGCATGAGCGCCGCGGCGCAGATAACGGCGTACGGGGGATCGATCATCATGGCGGCCGCCTGCGAGGAGGGCCTGCCGGCGGGAAGCTGTTACGACCGGCTGATCTCGCGCTTTAGCGACCCGGAGTCATTTCTCAGGGCGCTGGAGGGCGGACTTGTGTCCGAGGCCGAGCAGTGGCAGGTGCAGGTGCAGGCGAAGATACTCTTTAAAAACGAGGTGTTTCTCTACAGCGACGGCCTTGCGCCGGCCGAGGTCGAACGGGCGATGATGCGTCCCTGTGCCGACATACGCTCGACCCTCGGCGAACTGCTCGGGCGCTACGGCCGCCGTGCGCGCGTTGCCGTGCTACCCGACGGTCCGCAGTGCATTCCGTACGTGAAGTAATCTGGTGTAAAGCGAAACCGGCGCGCGAGGCGCCGCCGCCCGTCTCCCCCGATGACGAATTCCGCGGGCGTCAAAAGCTTTTTCCCGCGGGCCACGAACAGCCACGCCGCTGCGGCGTGCTTCTCCCCGGATCGGCCGCGCGATTGAATCGGGGTGTGATCCTAATACATCAGGTATCCCTGCACCAGCAGCAGCTGGCCGGCCAGGTAGGTGCTCATGGTGTACACGCGCTCGTTCGGTATCTCCCGCGCGAACTTGTTGTAGGCGTTGATGATGTCCGAGACCATGAATACGAAGGCGCCCGCCATCGCTGTCAGCACGCCGGCGGGCGAGGCCGACCCCATCGGCAGGACCGTTACCGCGCCCATCACGACGAAGATGACGGTGTAGGCGAGAATGGCCTTCTTCATGGCGCCGGCGTGCGGCCCGATCAGGCGGTAGCCGAACGCGCCCGTGGCGATGTACGGAACGAGGAGGAGCCATGCGGCCGCGGGGAAGTTTTCCATCCCGGGAACATAGGAAGCGAAGACCACGATGTAGAAAACATGGCCCAGTAGAAAGGCGACCAGCCCCGGGCGGAAGTAGCGCCGGGTTTTCTGAGGGTCGGGTATCATCAGGAAGATATCGCCCAGCCAGCCGAAACCGATCGCCGCGAGCATGAAGGCGCCCGGCGCTTCGGCCGAGAGGAAATAATACATCGCGAGCGCGGGCATGAGCAGGGGCTTGACGAAGTAGCGCCCCGGCATGAATTTGAATCCTTCGCTGATTACGTGCGCCGCCGCGAGTGCGATGAAAAGCGCGAGAAAGATTGTCGGTGTCATTGAGGCGCCTCCTTGAGTCCTGGTTTCGATCCGTTAGTGTGGGGGGAGGCCCGCCATTAAATCAATTCTTTTACCGGTACGGGGTGGGGTGCCGATTTCCGCGTGCAGGGCGCCGCGAACGGGGATGGTGCCGGGGTCCTTCGCGGTGCGGGCGGCCTGTCCGTCGTCGACGGGCCGGGCTCTCGACAGGGCCGGTTCAGGCCTTCTTGAGCGCTTCGATGAGTTTTTTGAAATGCCGCTCGGTCGCGCGGATGATTTCCTCGGACGCGACGTCATCGTGATAGTTCATGATGTCCTCCGCTGTGGAATTTCGTTCCTTACGGCCCTTCATGGCCTGTATGTCCCGCACGTAAAACATAGCCCGGCAACGAAAGGCCTTCCATTTTATTAATCGGCATCAAGCGAAAATCATATTTGACAAAAAATACATTAATATTATTTTACAACATACAAGCGTATTTAATGATATATAAAAAGTCATATATTATAGTTTTAATGAACAGGTATATAGGGATGTTACAATCGGGGATGCCCCGTCATCCGCGCCCGGGCGCGGAACCCCCACGGCAGGCCCGCCCGGGCGTCACCGCGCATATGAATCTATAATTGATCCAGGAGGACGCAATGGCACTCAATCCGCTCGTCGATTCACGTGATCTCCGTTTCACCCTTTTCGAACTGCTCGAGGTCGACAAACTGACCGCCCTTCCCAGGTACGCCGACTTCGACCGGGGCATGTTCGAGGACGTACTCGACCTCGCCGAAAAGATCGCCGTGGAGCAACTCTACCCCGTCAGCGCCGAGTCTGAAAAACAGGGGGTAAAGTACGATCCCGCCACGAAGAAGGTC
>JALOTJ010000071.1 GCA_025457965.1 Spirochaetota bacterium
GACTGGCACGATTACACGATCGAGAGCTCGGACGGGGGCCATGCCCGTCTCCTGGTTGACGGAGAGCCGGTGCTGAGCAGGATACCGCCGACCGGGATCCAGGTGTTTCCGGGGCGCGGGATCTATTGCCTGTATACCGACGAGAACGAAGCGGCGCTCGTGGAGATCGAATACATCAGGATGAGATAAAATTAAAGGCGGCATCACCCGATGCCGCCTTTAATTGGAGTTATACAGACGCGTCTACCACTCGTCGCTCTGACGGTCCGTGTATTTCTCGCGTACCGTTGCAATAATATCGTCCATGTAGAAATAATTCCACAGGGGCAGACGTCCGGTGTTTCCCGGCTTGTAGAGAAACTTCATGATCTCGATCTGGCGCTTCTGCGTAAGGTACTTATCTTCCTGGGCCACCTGGTCGGAAAGGGTAACGGGCATTTTCCTCCATCCAAGGAAGTTCAGCTTTCCGATCGGGATTCTGTGAACCTTAAGATCGGCGTCTTTAAGAAGCATGGAAAGCTCTCCCGAGAAGTTCTTGCCGTATACCCAGATCGAAATGGTTTTGCAGAACTTGTCTATGATCAGGGGTTTAGGGGGATTTATTGTAAGGCTGTCGCCCTGCTTCCCATAGATCTTCGCACCGAGGTATTTTTTCGAGTTGCTGATTGGCGCGGGGAACTGGTCCCGGATCGAAATGCTCGCCTGCTGTTCGCCGGACTTCGTGAAACTCATGTCCTTGTCCGCGTATTGCGTCGTCTCGAAGTCCTCGACGGTGAACTCGGAATAAAGTTGATCGCCGGTGACCACCTTGTCGGTCGCGGACGGTTTTTCGGCGGGCTTTTCCTGCGCGTAAACGGGCAAAAGCGCCAAGAGAAGAATAAGCGAGAAAAGTACACTTCGTTTCATGTAACGCATTCCTCCAGTGAATTAATTAGCGTCGTCGGTTAATCCGGGAACGCGGCGCTCCTTTCCGCCCGCGGCGGGGGAATTCCGCGTTTACCGGTCGCGCGACAAACCGGTTCAAACGGCCATGCATTACGACCTGCTGCCAATTGACGAAATACCGCTATTTCGCCCGTCGGCAGACTGAAAAATCCTTGAATATTCCGATCGTGCAACAGCCAAGATTATAGAAAACAATTCATCAGTAATCAATATATTTGAAGCATACTCCCGATGCCGGCGTATGTCAATCAATAATCGGGGACGGCGGCGGTATCGGGTTAATCGATTATTTATGATAGAATGTATCTAAATGGTTGCATTTGATGTCCTAATTTTAAATACTGCGCACCACCGGCCCGGGTCGTCCGGTTAATGGAAATGAGCGGAAGAAAAAACGGGATTACCTGTATTCTGATCGTCGCGTTCGTGCTCTTCGCGGCGCCGGGCTCCCTGCGCGCGGCCGCCGATTCGGGCTATGAATGGTTCTGGGTCTTCTACGAGAAGGACTCGGCGCGCCCGTACTCCAGCATCGTGTACCGGCCTTTTTATATGCGAAACGCCTATGACGGCGGCAGGACATTCCGTGCATCGCTTATGCCGGTCGTCTACTGGGAGTACGCCACGGCCCGAAAGACCGAATGGAAATCCCTGCTGGGCCTCGTTGATTCGGTCGATTACACGCACCCCGACGGCCGGTCGGACTACGATCTCGGCGTATTCCCGCTGCTGTATTACGGCGACTCGCCCGACAGGCGCGACCGGTACCTTCTGGTGCTGCCGGTCGGCGGCACCGTAAAGGGAAAGCTCGGACAGGACCGGATATCCCCGTGGATATTCCCCGGATTTCTGCTGTTCTTTCTGTATCCGCCGGCAAGCACCTGGCAGGCGCTGTTGTACCTCGCCGCTTCCTTCGTGCCGGTGTATGTCGATTATGAGTCGCGTGATTACCGGGCGTTCGGAATACTCTGGCCGCTCATGCAGCGGGGGAAAAGCCCCGACCGGGACGACTTCAGAATACTCCCGTTATACGCGCATAATTACCGGCGCGATGCGTACGACAATTACTCAATTTTGCTGATCGGCAATTACCAGAACGTTCAGATGAAGGATGACACCCAGAAGACCCTGTTCGTATTTCCCTTTTACGGAAGGCGGTGGAACACCTCGGACAAGGCGGGCGCATCCACGCTCTTCTGGCCGTTTTTTTCCTGGGGATTCAATATGAAATCGGGCGATTACGAGCTCAACTTCCCCTGGCCCCTGGTGATGATTCAGGACTGCGCGGACCCGTTCATCTACAAACGAATTTATTTTCCCTTCTATGGCAGATACGTTTTTCGAAACAGCGAGATGTCGTTCGTAACGCCGCTCCATTTTCGGCTGACGAAAAAAAGCGAATCCATGGAGAGCGACTATACCGTCAACGCGCTCATCGTGTGGTACTTCAAGCGCGATTACCACGGCGGCCCAGATCCCCAATATGGTAATTCGTGGCGCTATTTCAAGATCTGGCCGCTGTTTCAGTACGAACGCGACGACCGCGGGAACATGTCGTTTTCGGCGCTCTCGCTGCTTCCCTTTCGCGATCCGGACGGATATGAACTGTTATACCAGCCGTTCTGGACACTGTTAGAATACCGGCGGTTCGAATCGGGCGAGAAACGCTTCGGCGTTCTGCTTCGCACCTATTACCAGGCGTGGAGCGCGGACTTCCTCGACATACGGGTCCCTCTCCTTTTCAGCTTCCGCAGTTCCAAAGATGAATTGACGAAATGGTCTTTTCTGTGTTCCATGTTTGCCTATACGCGGAGCGGAAGCTCGAAAAAAATAAACGTGCTGTGGATACCCATCACGATCGCCGGAGGGGACCCGGGTGAAGAACGACAGGCGGAACGCGATGAGATCGCGGGCGTCGACTGGAGCGGGCCGGTTCTCCCTGTGCCGGTTGTTCCGCCGGCCAGATGGGCTCTCGGGGAGAACTGGCGAACGGACTGTATGCGGTATTCGAAGGCGATATTTTAAAATGGAACGGAAACGGGCCGGATGAACAGCGGGATAAATACTACCGGGCGGAGGCTTGGCGGCATTTTCGAGCTGATCGGTTCGAGGGTGATGGAATTCCTCGACCAGGCGGGCTACACCATCCTGCTGCTCGCCCGTGCGTTCTATTATCTGAAAGATGCGCCGCCGAAGGCGCGGGAGATCGTCACCCAGATGTATTTCGCGGGGGTGAAGACGCTGGTGGTGTGTTCGCTGGTCGGCGTCTTCACGGGAATGATCCTCGCGCTTCAGACGGGGATAGAGCTGCAGAACTTCGGGATGCAGTACCAGATCGGCCATCTCATCATCGCGTCAATGACCAGGGAGATGGGCCCCTTCATGGCCGCGATCATTCTCACGGCGTCGGTCGGATCGGCCATGGCGGCCGAGATCGGCACCATGAAGGTCTATGATGAGATCGACGCGCTCGAGATGATGTCGATAAGTCCGGTGAAGTTCCTCGTTATGCCCAGGGTCGTGGCGCTGGCCACCATGATGCCGGTGGTGTCCATTTACATCATCGTTCTCGCCTGCCTGGGTGGAGCCGTGGTCGCGAATTCGATACTCAATGTGTCGTTCAACGTGTACATGAAGCACCTGTACAAGGGTATACATTTCAAGCCGATATACGTGGGGCTCCTCAAGTCGTTCGTGTTCGGTCTCATTATATCGGGAGTGAGCTGCGCCTACGGACTTCGGGCGACGAGCGGGGAGCTCGGGGTGGGGCACGCCACGCGCTCGTCGGTAGTGGCGTCCTTTCTCATGGTGCTCATCATCGGCTATTTCATCACCGCGATTTTTTATGGATGATCATGATAGAGTTTGTGGACGTACATAAATCGTTTGGTCCGAAGCGGGTGCTTGGCGGGTTCAATCTTAGCATCGAAAAAGGGGAGACCTTCGTCATCATCGGCCAGTCGGGCATAGGGAAGACCGTTGCACTGCGGCACGTGGCGGGGCTGCTCCATCCGGATTCGGGGACGGTACTCGTGGAGGGGGTGCAGGTGAACGGTGCGTCGCCGGGGACCATGCGGAAATTGCGCGAGCGAATGGGGGTGCTCTTCCAGTCCGGTGCGCTGATCAACTGGATGACGGTGGCCGAAAACGTGGCGCTTCCCCTTTCGGAGCACCGGCGGTTTCCGAAAAAGGAGATCGACCGCCTGGTCGATGAAAAGCTCGGACTCCTTGAGCTCGGCGACGCGAAACAGAAGACCCCGTCGGAGATAAGCGGCGGAATGAAAAAACGCGTTGCGCTGGCGCGGGTGCTCATGAGCAATCCGGATATCATCCTGTACGACGAACCCACCACTGGCCTCGATCCGGTGATGTCCATGGTTATCAGCGATCTTATCCGGCAGATGCAGCGTGATTTTGGTGTAACGTCGCTCGTGGTGACGCACGATATGAAAAGCGCCTTCCATGTCGGTGACAGGATCGGGATGCTCTACGGGGGCGAACTGGTGCAGGTCGGTTCGCCGGAGGAGATCATGAACACGGAAAACGCCGTCGTCAGGCAGTTCATCAACGGAGAGCTGGAAGGTCCCATCCGTGCACAGTGAGCCCGCCGCACGGGCGCGATGACGGTACCGGTCCGAAACGGACGACAGGGCCATTTATTGGAGGTATGCGAAATGCGGATAAAAAACGAAGTTGCGGTTGGTGTGCTCTTCATGGTCGCCATGATCGTGCTGGGGTATTTCACCATAATGGTAAAGGATGAGATATTCGAGCCCAAGGACTACTATGTGATGCACGTGGTATTCTCCAACGTCGAGGGGCTCGAGGTCAAGGACGACGTGAAGGTGAGCGGCGTACGGGCCGGCGTGGTCGACAGGATAGTTCTCGAAGAGGAATATATATCGGTGTACATGAAGATGTACAGCCGGTTCGCGATGTTCGAGAACTACCGTATCAAGATCGCCGCCGAATCGGCACTGGGCGGTAAATACATCGCCATATACCCCGGCGAACGCGAGAGGACGGGCCGTAAATTCAGCGAGATCGACTACCGCACGAACATGAAGGGCATATCCGGTGACGATCCGATCGCCCTGTTCTCGGACCTTGTAAACGAGAACCGCGAGAATATCTACGAGACAATCCGTAATATCCAGCAGATAACCTCAAAGATGAATTCAGGCCAGGGGACGCTGGGCCAGCTCATCAACGATAACAAAGTGCATGAAAACGCCAATGATTTGATCCGCGAGCTCAGGGACACAATGGAGGACGCGCGCGAGCAGGCACCGATTACCAGCTTTATCCGGGCGGCGCTGACCGCCTTCTAGCGGGCGGGTGTTTTTTACTATTGACTTTTTGTCCCTCTTTTGTAGGCTTTGCCGTGGCGCCGGAAAGGGTGTCCGCGCATGCGTTTCGCCCGCGCTTTGTAAATTCGGTTTTTCTGGATACTCTGTCATGAAACTTCGGAGAACGCTCCTTGCGGCTTCCCTCGTAATCGTATTCCTCGCGTCACCGGTCCCCCGCGCCGGGGCGTACAAGTTTGAATTCACCACCGTGAGCGATGTCGTTAAAAAGATACGCCAGCGATTCGGTGAGGTCGAGTCGTACCAGGCTTCATTCCGCATCGTTTCCGATAAGGCCGGCAAGAAGAGTCAGCAGAGCGGCATGGTGCGCTATAAATCTCCCGACAGGATGCTCGTCGAATTTGACCAGCCGCCGGGACAGAAGATTATCACCACCGGATCCACCATGTGGGTGTACATCCCCTCCATGAACGTGGTCGCGGAACAGGATCTCAAATCGCAATCCGAGTCGATTTTCGGCACCGGCAGCAGGAGCGGTCTCCAGCGGCTTTTCACCATGTATCATTACAAGTTTGCCTCGCGCGAACAGCCGGAAACACAGAAGGATGGTTCGAAAAAATACACGCTGTTTCTCCAGATGAAGGAAACCCGCAGCGGTTTCAGGACCCTGCGCCTGTGGGTGTCCGAAGATTACATGATCACCCGCGCGGAGGGTGAAACATCATCCGGCAAGAAGGTCGAAATCGATTTTTCGAATATACGGACGGACATCGATCTGCCCAACGGCATTTTCAGGTTCGAGCCGCCGTCAAGAGTCAGAGTCATAAAGAATCCAATGATATCCGAGGAGTAAGGAAGTGGATACGATAGGCGAAAAGCTGAGAAGCACGCGCGAGGCCAGGAGGCTCAGCCTCAAGGACGTGGCGAAGGACACCAACATATCGGTTACATATATCGAGGCGCTGGAAAACGAGGAATTCGACCGCTTTCCCGGAGAGACGTACGTTACTGGTTTCATGAGGAGCTACGCCGATTATCTGAAGCTCGACGCGGACGAAATCATCCAGCACTACAAGGCATTCAAGATCGGCGAGAGCGCGACTCCGCTGGAAGAGCTCACGCGACCCACGCGGACCCCGGTATTCATCAACCTGGTGGCGCTGTACAGCCAGTACCGGAGCGTGGCACTGTTCGCCGGGGGCGCGCTGGGCCTGGTCCTCATCATATGGATGTTCGTTTCCCTTTTCTCTTCCAGTATCGACGTCGGCGGAGGTGACTCGATCTCCAATATTCAGGACGAATACAACCGTTCGAAGCAGAACATCGGCATCGAAAACATTCGAAATCTACAGCTCGCCAACGACAGCGGGTTCACGCTGCTCTACGGCAGCGAGGCGGTCCAGTTCATGGTGGACAACAAGGAGGTGCTTCTCCTCCTGAAGGAGATCAAGAAGGACTCGGTCGTCGTGGAGCTGTTGCCGGGGGAGCGCGGCGAGACGCTTGAAATGGACAAGCCGGTCGCGGTGAAGCTTCCGGAATTCGTCCGTGAGGTGGTGTTTACGCTCAAGGGCCTTACCGAGAATCGAGCAAAGATCCAGATCGTGCTTGGACAGAAGCCGGAGGCCGAGACTAAAGACGTCGCCGTGGAAAAGGGAGTGGATAAAAACGCCGACAACACCCGGGTGGTGGCGCAGAACGAAAAGAACCTTAAAATCGTCTTCGAGGCGGAATTCATCCAGAAGAGCTATCTCGAGCTGTACCTGGACGGAGCCGAGAAGCGCCGCGGGTTCATGGCCGCCGGCACCCACGAGCGCTGGGAGGCGACAGAGTTCATCCAGGTAAAGATCGGCAACGCCGGCGGGCTCAAGGCGCGCATTAATGGAAAAGACTATAACTTTGGACAGCCCGGCCAGGTGGCCAACAAGGTCATCACCTGGAAAAAGGACATAAACAATCCCAACGTCTATCAGATCATGATAAAAGACTGGTAAGTGTTTCTCGCCCCGGATATATCCTTCTACATCATCTCCCTGGGGTGCGCGAAGAACCTCGTTGATTCCGAGCGGGCCAACGGCGAGATGCGCGCACTGGGCTTTCAGCCGGCGCCCTCTCCTGAGGAGGCGAACATACTGATCGTCAACACCTGCGGCTTCATCGAGGAGGCGAAAAAGGAATCGATCGGGGTGATCCTGGACGCCGTTGAAATCGGGAGCGATGTTCGCCCCGGCTTCGGTCGAAAGCTCGTGGCCGCCGGTTGTCTCGCGCAGCGTTATCGGCAGGATGTGGCGGCCGATATCCCGGAAATCGATTTCGTATACGGAATCATCGATGATGGTTTTGTCCCCGGTCTCTGCTCCAGGTTCGGGATCGCGCCCGCCGCCGGTGTGGTGCCGGGCTCAACGCGCAAAATGCCGCTACTCGAGGGGCTTGCGCACCGATATATCAAGATCGCCGAAGGCTGTTCGAACAACTGCAGCTATTGTGCGATTCCGCTTATCCGCGGCCCAATGGTATCGTTTCCGCCCCAACGTATAATGGAGGATGCGGAAGCGGCCGTGAGCGACGGTGCGAAGGAGATTATCGTCATCGCGCAGGACATCGCCTCATACAGGCACGGGCATACCGATCTTGCCGACCTCGTTCAACGCGTCTCCGAGGTTCGCGGCGTTGAATGGGTCCGTCTCCTCTACTGCCATCCAGACCATATCAACGGGCGCATTATCGACCTGCTCCGGGATAACGATCGGGTCGTCAAGTATATCGACATACCGTTTCAGCACGCGAGCCGGTCCATTCTTTCTTCGATGGGGCGGAAGGGCGACGCGGCGAACTACCTGGCCCTTGTGGAGGAACTCCGCGCACGGGTGGAGGACATTCGAATTCGCTCGACCTTCCTCGTCGGGTATCCAGGGGAGACCGACGGGGATTTCGCGGAACTATTGCGGTTCGTGGAGCGGGCCGCGCTCGACCGGGTGGGCGCGTTTGTCTATTCCCCGGAGGAGGGCACGCGGGCGGTGGAAATCGATCAACGCGTGGCGCCGGCGGTCGCCCGCAGGCGCCATGCCCGTCTCATGAAACTGCAGCAGGGGATTTCGGCGAAGAGCATGGAGCGCCTCGTCGGCCGGACAGTGCGCGTGCTCGTTGAGGAGCGAATCGACGAACACACCTGGGCCGGCAGGACGGAATATGACGCGCCCGAGGTGGATGGCATTTTTTACTTGACCGCGGGGAATGTTTCGATTAATTCAATTGTAAAAGCCCGGGTCACAGACAGTACTGAATACGATGCAAGTGGGGTTCTGGCGTGAATATTCGCGGTCTTCTGGAGGTTCCCAATTTACTCTCGCTTTTGAGGATTGTGCTAATTCCCGTTTTTTTGTACTTCATCTTCATCCCGACGATGGAGCACCGCCTCTGGGCGCTGATCGTTTTTCTCATCGCATCGCTTACCGATTTTCTCGACGGCTGGTTCGCGCGCAGGCTTCACCAGGAGTCCGATCTCGGCAGGTTCCTCGATCCGCTGGCCGACAAGGTGCTGGTCATTGCGGCGCTTTCCGCCTTTCTCGTTCTCGATCCCTTCATTCCTCTCTGGATGGTGGTCATTATAGTGGGGCGCGATGTGCTCATAACGCTCATGCGCTATCTTGCCATTAGAAAGGGCACTGCGCTTGTGACCAGCAGCTTCGGCAAGGTCAAGACGGCTTTCCAGATGGTCTCAATCATCGTCATTATAATGGTCTTCGTTTTCAGGCGCGCGGGAGTGGGCCGTTACGCCACCGACGAATTTCTTAAGATCGTCCGCGTTTATGAGATCATGACCTCGTCCATCACGGACAAATGGCTCATCATCGGTCCGTATTGCCTGATGCTCATCGTAACGATCCTCACCGCGTTTTCTGGTATCCGGTATATGATGACCAACTGGCGGCTTTTCCTGCCGCCGTATTCGAAAAGAGACAGTGCCGCATAATGTGGTGGAAGGAGCTCCTTTTTACCGCCCTGTATACGGGGTACTTCCCGTGGATGCCGGGAACGGCGGGGAGTCTCTTCGCCATGCTGCTCTATTGCACGGGGTATTTCCTTTTTGGGGAGGCGGTCGTCTGGATCAACGCCGTCGCCGTGCTCCTTATGCTGTACCCCGGAGTGAAGCTCGGCGACGCGGGTGAGCGTTTTTTTGCGGCAAAGGATCCGCCGCAGATAGTGCTGGACGAGGTGCTGGGTTACGGGATCGCGGTTCTCTTCCACCCATTCAACTGGAAGGTGGCCGTCCTGGCGTTTGTGATTTTCCGCGCAATCGACATACTCAAGCCATGGCCGACGCGCAGGCTGCAGGCAATGAAGGGCGGGTTTGGCGTGATGATCGATGACTGGGTGGCCGGAGCCTGTACCAGCGCGATAATCGTCGGGCTGAAACTGCTCCTGCCTGCGTTCGGGATCGCGTCGCTGTAATCGTCCCGGACGGTGGCATTGCCGGATACCGAATTTTTAGGATTGGGGAGTAAACCTATGAAAAGCGGATTTGTGGCGCGTGGCGCGGTCGTACTGCTTCCGGTTATTCTGCTGAGCTCGTCGGCGGTGGCGGCGGTAAGCGGGAAACCCGCCATGGCTCAAAAAGCCGCGGTGACTGAAAGCGCGGACCAGTGTGTCCATTGCCATAAATCGCTGGGGGGACGGCAGGCCGCCATTGTCGATCAATGGTCGGGAAGCGTCCACGCCCTGAACGGCCGTCGATGCAACACCTGCCACAAAGGAAACGACGCGGTTAATGACGCCGGTCTGGCCAAAAGCAGGGAGAGCGGCTTTGCGGGTAAACCGTCGAGAAAGGAAAATCCCCTCTTTTGCGGCCGTTCCGAATGTCACGACACGGCGCTCCAGCAGTTCAAGAAAAGCCCGCACTACGACTCCGTCATGAAGAAGGGCGCGCCGTCGTGCATGAGCTGTCACGGCGACCATGGCATCCAGCGCTCGTCGGTCAACATCATCAGCGATAAGACCTGCTCGGGATGTCATTCGGTGGATTATTCGCGCCAGATCATCTCCTCAATTTTCTCGATTGAAAAAGACCTCGAATTCATCGAAACCAACCTACGCTTCCTCGAATCAAAGAGGGCCGACGTGCAAAACGAGCTTTCGCAGATGGAGAAGATCAAGAGTCTCTTCCACCAGATTGTCCATGTTTTCTCGCGCGAGGAAATACAGTTCACCAAAAAGGTCGTCGATCTCGAAATCACCTCATTGAAAAATGACGTGTTGATGAAGGTAGACGTTTCGCGCAGGATGGATATCATCTACATTATTACGATTATCGCATGCTTCATAATCGTTTTCGGCCTCGCATTTTATGTGTTCTGGATGCTGTCGCGCCGTCCGAGGCGCTGAGGCGCCTGTTCGATGCGGGACCACCTGTTCAATACGGACAAGATTGCGTACGTTAAAGGCGCAAGACCCGACGTACCCTGTATACTCTGCGCAATAGCTCTGCGCGATACCCGGCTGGAGCTCCTCGAGGTTCTCCGGAGCGAACTCTGTATGGTTTCGATGAACCTGTATCCTTTTAACACGGGGCATCTCATGGTCTTTCCTCTGCGCCATGTGGAGGACTATGCGGAGTTGACCGATGCTGAGGCCCTCGAAGTGCACAGGCTTACCTCGCTCATGATTTGCGCCATCAAAGAAGAGTTTTCTCCGGCCGGCTTTAACCTCGGGTGGAACCTTGGAAGCGCGGGCGGCGCGAGCATCACCCACCTGCACCAGCATATCGTCCCACGCTATGTAAACGAACTCGGGTTCCTCGATGTGCTCGCCGGCACACGGGTTGTGGTTGTTGATCCGCGCGACGCATTGAGGCGCCTGAGGGAGCGGATCCTCGAAATAGAGGGAAGGGCGTAAAAAAATAGCATACCTCGGGAAAATTTTTATTCTTCGGGGACTTATTTTCGTTTATATTATAGGGGATAAATCCGCGAGGGGGAGAGCGATGAAACAGCTGCCTGCGGTCGTGTGCCTGGTCGTATCTGCCGCGCTGTCGGCGTGCGGGGACTTCTCCTGTCCCATGATGAGCCCGTTGCGCTCCGCCAAGTCCAGCGCGATCGCCGATTTAAAGAAAAAAGCCGCCGAATATGAAACCAGCCTTGCAAAAAGCGACCGGCCCGACCGCCTCGGACAAATTTATTATGATCTCGGCCAGAAATACGTGGAGGACGGGAACTGGGACCAGGCCATAGTTTCTTTCGAGAAGTCTCTTGAGTACGGAAGAAAGTCGGCGGCACTGCAGTATTACGCGGGTGTATCGTACGCGAACCGGGGCAGGGAGCTGGGAAAAGACGAGGATATCCGCAGGGCCGAATACCATTACCGTCAGGCGATCGGCATAAATCCCGATTATCTTGACGCACACTATGGCCTGGCCATTCTGGTCTATTACGAAAAGGGTGATACGGCGCTTGGAACCTCGATGATGGAACAGGTGGTAGCCCGCGGCGGCACCTATTACCGTGCCCATTTTGCGCTCGGCAAAATATACTATGAGCAGGGAAAACCCGAGAAGGCGCTGTCGGTATACGAGGCCCTTTGCTCGGTGCTTGAACGAAAGTCGGACGATTCCGCGCTGATACGGGAATATCGCCGGCAGTGCGACGAAAACGTTCGACAGCTCATGAAGGAGCTCTCCAGAAGTTGAGCGGCACCGAACGCGACACCCTCTGCGCCATTGCCCTTTCGGTCTCTTCGTCCCCCGCGGGAAACGACCTGTGGGAGGCGCCCTCGTTCCCCGACGCGTCATCGGCCTGGGATGTCCTTGACGGTAAAGGCCGGCTTGCTACGCAGGCGTATATAAGCGCGCGATATTCATCCCGACCGATACAGGCAGCCGAACAGATACTGAAGGTGTGCCGTAAAAAATCGATTCGGGTCGATACCTGCTGGGACGCACGCTATCCGAAACTGCTTAAGGAAATATCCCGTCCGCCGCTTGTCCTCTACGCGCAGGGAGGAACCGCCGTCGAGAGGAGCATCGCGATTGTGGGCACCAGGAAGGCCGACCAGGGGGCCATGGAGACGGCACTCCGCATCGCCTCGGAGCTTGCCACGGGCGGTTTTTCCGTGGTCAGCGGCATGGCGGTCGGTGTTGACAGGAGGGCGCACGAGGGGGCGCTCTTTGCCGGGGGAATGACGGTGGGAGTTCTCGCCAACGGAATCGACATCTTCTATCCCGCCGCCAACAGCGACCTGTACAGGATGATTCTCGCGGACGGCCGTTCGACGCTGTTGTCCGAATACCCGCCCGGAATTATGGCGGGCAGGTGGACCTTCGCGCGCAGAAACCGCATCATCAGCGGACTGTCGCTCGGCACGGTCGTCGTTAAGGCGGGGATGAGAAGCGGGGCGCTCATCACGGCGCGTTACGCGCTCGAACAGAATCGCGAGGTCTTCGCCTGCCCGGGGCCGGCCTTCGACGAAAGCTATTTCGGATGCCACGCACTTATAAGGGAAGGGGCGATGATCGTGTCTTCGACCGAGGACATAGCGGGCCAGTTTTCGGCCGCGACCACCGGCGCGGCTGAAATCCCGGTCAATTACGCAGCATCTTTCGAGGTAGATGATTCAATCGGCCCGCTTGAGCGCGAGATTCTCGACCTGCTCGGCGGGGACTCCGCGGACATAGATGAGCTGGTAAGGAGTTCGGGACGGGACGCGGCCTCGGTGAACGAGGCCCTGGTGCTTCTCGAGCTGTCCGGGAAAATTATCAGGGCCGGTACCCGCATTGAGAGGCTCGGGACAGGGAGCGCGACATGAAGATGAAATACGCATTTTTAGTGCTGCTGGGCATCGTGCTTGCGGTCTCCGTATTACAGATGTTTTCCGTCCCGCCGTACGCCGGCGACGTCCGAGCGCTTTTCCGTTCAGGTTATTTTATCGAGCTCGATAAGGGATTTGATATCATCAAGGAGGCGTTTATCGGTACAAAGATGTACGGCCGTCCCGTTTCCGCCTGGATACTCCTGGAAGATGTCGGTTCGCGGCACGGGATCGATATCCGGGTGTACAATGCTTCGGGCCTCAGGGTCAGGGCGCCCGGCGAGGCCGAAAACGGTGGCGACGAACGCGTTGTACGCGTATTGAACTCGATTGAGCCGGCCGCGTATTCGGAGATTATCGGGGGCAGGTATTACTCTGCCGTCCCCGTTTTCATGGAAGACCGCTGTCGTTTCTGCCACGATTCCCGCCAGGCGAAAAAGCTGGCCGGAGTCCTCACCTTTGAAAGAGACTTCGATGCACGCGTCTATTACGGCGCAGAGCGTGTTGTCATTTTCGCCGTTATATCGACCGCGCTGTGCCTTCTGATCTTTCTCACCCTCCGCTGGGAGCCGGGCCGGAGGGTAAAAGAACTGTTTGACAAATAATTGATAGTCTGTGGTGCTTGCTTTTAATTGCCGCGCGCCCGCAGCGTGCGAGCGGCCGTTTACACGGGGAAAGGAAGTTGCGCCAGGTCCCGACGGGAGTCAATCCACGGTCACGTACGCAGCCGCTTTATTTACCGAAGACATTCATGGGTGAAAAAGCGTATAAAAAGGAAGTGTACAAGAATAGATGGAAAAAGAAGGGAAAACACTTATCATCGTGGAGTCTCCCTCGAAAGCCAAGACAATCAACAAGTACCTTGGCAATAAGTATGTCATCTCATCTTCCATGGGACACATCATCGACCTGCCGAAATCCAGGCTGGCGGTGAACGTCGATGATAACTTCACTCCGGAATACATCACCATTCGCGGAAAGGCGAAGATTCTGAACGATCTGAAAAAGAAGGCGGGCCAGGCGTCGCGGGTGCTGCTGGCGACTGACCCCGATCGTGAGGGCGAGGCCATCTCGTGGCATCTTTCAAACGCGCTTCGTCCGAAAAACGATAACATACGGCGCATCGAGTTCAACGAGATCACCGAGCCGGCGATCCTCGAGGCGGTCAAGCACCCGCGCGACATCGACATGAGCCTGGTGAACGCGCAGCAGGCCAGGCGCATCCTTGACCGCATAGTCGGCTACAACATCAGCCCGATTTTGTGGAGAAAGGTCAAGAAGGGGCTTTCCGCCGGCAGGGTGCAGTCGGTTGCCCTTCGCGTTATCTGCGAACGAGAAAAAGAGATCGAGTCCTTCGTACCCGAGGAATACTGGTCGCTTGACGCGGTATTCGAACTGAAGGGAAAGAAGTTCTCCGGGTCGTTCTATTCGCTCGAGGGAGAAAAGACGAAACTTAAGGCAAAGGCCGATGTGGACGCCGTCCTGGAACGCCTGGGGGAGGGGCCGTTTACGGTGAAGAGCGTACAGCGCAAGGAGCGGCGGCGAAACCCGATGGCTCCTTACATAACGAGCAAGATGCAGCAGGACGCCGCCAACAGGCTCGGTTTTACTTCCGGGAAGATCATGATGATCGCCCAGCAACTGTACGAGGGGATCGATCTGAAGGGCGAGGGGCCGGTGGGACTCATCACCTACATGAGGACCGACTCCACGCGCGTCTCCGATAGCGCGCTTTCGGCCGTGCGCCGGTATATTGGTGAAAGTTACGCCGGGGATTACATGCCTGAGAAGCCGAACACCTACGCCAATAAAAAAAACGCACAGGACGCGCACGAGGCCATACGGCCGACTGACGTATTCCGGACGCCCGAATCGCTGAAGGCCGATCTGAGCCGGGACCAGTATCGGCTTTACAGCCTTATCTGGAGGCGCTTCGTCTCCTCGCAGATGACCCAGGAGGTCTCGGAGGTCTCCACCGTCATGCTGGAGCGCGGCGATATCGCCTTCAGGGCGAGCGGAAGCCGGGTTCTTTTCGACGGTTTCACCGCCGTGGACAGCGAGGATAAAACGAAGAAGATGGACCTGCCGAAGCTCGCTGAGGGTGACGAGCCCGCGGTGAGGGAATACCTTCCGGAGCAGCATTTTACCACGCCGCCGCCCCGTTATAACGACGCCTCGCTCGTGAAGTTCCTGGAGGAATCCGGCATCGGAAGGCCGTCGACATACGCTCCAACCATCAACACGTTGATCGCCCGCTATTACGCGGTGCGCTCGGGGCGTCAGCTCGTACCGACGGTGCTGGGAAGGCTGGTCAATGAGATCATGATGGCGCATTTCGGTTCGCTGGTATCGATCGATTTTACCGCGAAGATGGAGGAACGGCTCGATCTCGTGGAGGAATCCAAAGCGGACTGGGTCGACATGCTGAGGGAATTTTACAGCCCCTTCAAGATTACGGTCGACGAGGCCGAACATAAGATAGAGGAGATGAAAAACATCCTCGACGAGGAAACTGACGAGGTCTGCGAGAAATGCGGCAGAAAAATGCTGAAAAAGCTCGGGAAATTTGGCTTCTTCCTGGCCTGCTCGGGGTTCCCGGAGTGTCGGAATGCAAAGTCGCTGCCGCTCGGAAAGTGTCCGGTGGACGCCTGCGAGGGCGACGTGGTGAAGCGCCAGGCCAAGAAGGGAAGGCCCTTTCACGCCTGCAGCCGGTACCCGGAATGCACCTTCATGACGCGCGAAGTCCCCTCGAACAAGCCGTGCCCGAAATGCGGAAGCCTGCTCTTTTCCCGCAGGGTCAAAAACCGGGGTCAGATGCTCATATGCCTCAAGGAATCGTGCGGATACCGTCTCGAGCTTCTCGACGAGGAAAACGGCAAACAGCCGGAAAACGG
>JALOTJ010000072.1 GCA_025457965.1 Spirochaetota bacterium
CCGACGGTAGAGGTCCCCGAAATAAAAGACGGGAAAAAGCGCATTAAATCGCGTAAATTCTTCCCTGGGTACGTACTGATCGAAATGGAGCTCGACGATGAGACCTGGGTGCTGGTCAAGAACACTCCCGGCGTAACAAGTTTTGTGGGGGCGTACGGCACCAACAAACCGAAGCCGCTGTCGAGAAACGAGGTCAATGCGCTTTTCGACCAGATGGGAGAACAGAAGGCCAAGGAAAAGGTTTCCGTGGTAATGGATTTCTCGGTCGGCGAGCATGTGAAGGTCATAGACGGGCCGTTCAACAACTTCAGCGGGGTGATCGAAGAGGTCTATCCCGACAAAGGGCGGCTGCGGGTAAAGGTAGAGATTTTCGGGCGCGGCACGCCGGTCGAGCTTGATTTTCTTCAAGTCGGCAAGATCTGATACTACGCCGTAGACGCGATCATTCTAACGTATGCAAGGATATGACGATGGCACCAGTAACTCCTAGAAAGAAGAAAAAGATAGTAACCGAGATAAAACTGCAGATACCCGGCGGGAAGGCGAATCCCGCACCGCCGGTCGGTCCCGCGCTCGGCCAGCATGGACTCAATATCATGGAATTCTGCAAGGCGTTCAATGAGCGCACCAAGGACCAGGACGCGACGATCCTTCCGGTAGTCATCACGGTATACGAGGACCGTACCTACACCTTCATCATCAAAACGCCTCCGGCGTCGGTCCTGATCAGGAAGACGCTCGGCCTCGAGAAGGGCTCGAGCGAGCCCAACAAGACGAAGGTCGGCAAGATCACCCGCAAACAGCTTGAGGAGATTGCAAAAATCAAGATGCCCGACCTCAACGCCAACACGGTAGACGCCGCCGCGAACATCATTGCGGGCACGGCGCGTTCGATGGGCGTAGAGGTTGTTGACTAGGCGGAAAACCGACGGGGCTCGGCGGCGGCCGTCGCTCCGGATAAGATTAAGCATAAAGAATTGACGAGGAAGCACAATGGATCGCGGCAAGAAAATAACTGATGCGCGCAAAAAGGTCGACAAGTCGACCCTCTACTCCCTGGACGATGCGGTGAACAAGGTGAAGGAGCTCAAGTTCGCCAAATTCGACGAAACGGTCGAGGCTTCGATGAAGCTTGTACATAAAAGCTACCAGAATGTTCGCGGCTCGGTCACCCTTCCCGGCGGCACCGGCAAGCAGGTAAAGGTGCTCGTTATCTGCAAGGGCGACAAGCAGAAGGAAGCGCGCGATGCGGGAGCGGACCACGTCGGAGCCGAAGACGTCATCGAGAAGATCAAGGAGGGATGGATCGACTTCCAGGCGGTTGTCGCCACTCCCGACATGATGAAAGAGGTCGGCAAGCTCGGCCCGGTGCTCGGCAAGAAGGGGCTGATGCCCAAGCCCAAGGCCGGAACGGTGACGGACGACGTCAAGGGGATAATTAAAGAGCTGAAGGGCGGTCGCGTTGAATATAAGGCCGATAAAACGGGTGTCGTAAACCTTGGAGTCGGGAAGATCTCGTTCGAAACGGAGACCCTGATCGAAAATATTAAAACCTTCTATAACCAGATAGTGAAAGACAAGCCCTCTGACGCAAAGGGAAACTATATCAGGTCGCTTCATATATCCTCGACCATGGGGCCCGGCGTCAAAATCAATCACAAGGGGATCGAAAAGTAATGGTCAAGCAATATAAGATCGACGAGGTCGCGAGCCTTGTGCAGAAGCTTCAGGAAAGGAAGAACATCATCCTTACCAATTATTCGGGAATCAAGGTTAAGAGCCTTTCGGATCTGCGCAGGAAAATACGTGAAAAGGGCGGCGAATACAAGGTCGTCAAAAACAACCTTTTCAAACGCGCCATGAAAGAGGTCGGTGCGGTTCAGATTGATGAACACCTCAAAGGGCCGATCGGTGTCGTTTTCATGAAAGGCGAGGTTGGCGATATCGCAAAGGTGCTGAGAGACTTCGCGAAAGAGCAGGATAAATTCGCTTTCTCCTTGGGTCTGCTTGAAAATGTCGTTTACAGCGGCGATCAGGTAAAACAAATCGCGGACCTCCCCGCCAAGGAAGTGCTGCTTTCCCAGGTGATGTCGCTCATAAACGGTCCCGGGACGAAGATCGCAATCGGCATAAATCAGATCATGGCCTCCCTTGCGAGGGGCATAAACGCCGTGGCGGAAAAAAACGCTCAGTAGAGCTTTTTTTATACAGACGTTAAGGGTTACAAGCGGTTTGTGATTTCATGGTATCAGCCCTGTGCTGACGGCGGGTTATTACACGACTTGGCTTTACCCTTATAGGTTTTTACGGGGTCACCGTATTAACTTGAATATTTTCACTAAGTATAAGGAGTAAAACAATGGCAAAACTTTCTATTCAGGAGCTGCTCGAGGCGATCGGCAGTCTTACGCTCATCGAAGCGGCTGAGCTCGTAAAAGCGATGGAAGAAAAATTCGGCATCTCCGCCGCCGCTCCGGTGGCGATTGCGGCAGCCGGCGCGGCTCCGGCGGCGGAAGCGGCCGAGGAACAGTCCGAGTTCGACGTTATTCTTACCGGCTTTGGCGACAACAAGATCAACGTGATCAAGGAAGTTCGCGCGATCACCGGCCTGGGTCTCAAAGAGGCGAAGGATCTCGTGGAAGCCGGCGGAAAGGCGGTCAAGGAGAAGGTAGCGAAGGAAGAGGCCAACAAGATCAAAGAGCAGCTGGTTGCGGCCGGCGCCACGGTCGATATAAAGTAAGCACGGCACCGCCCATCGTTGCTTCGGCTTTTAGCGGCAGTTTAACAATCCAGGCGAATCCGATAGGTTTGATTGTCCAGCAGTCAAGCCTATCGGCGTCTGTATTTAAACAGAAAAATAACTGGTTTTTTGGTAAAAATTTGGACAAAGTGCTCGTAGACGGGTATATATATGTACTTATCTCGCGCACGCCCGTATCGAATCACCTGAGTCCGGAGTTGTATTCTTCAGAAGGCAGCACCCGATCGTTGATTTCAGATCATGGTAATCGAGGATAGTCCGTCCATGCAAAAAGCAAAAAACGTATTGAATTTCGGTAAAATCGGCTCGAAGCTCGAACTGCCGAATCTCATCGAAATACAGCTGAAATCCTACGAGTGGTTTCTACAGGACAAGATTCCCTCGAATAAAAGGAAAGGTCAGGGCCTCCAGGCGGTTTTCGAGGAGGTCTTCCCCATAGAGAGTCCTCACGAGGACGTAGTGCTCGAGTTCCTGAATTACGAAATCGGGATGCCGAAATACCCGGAAATCGAATGCAAGGAAAGAGACGCGACCTTCGCCGCCCCGCTCAAAGCCACCATACGCTTGATCAAAAAGGACAGTATGGAGGTGCGCGAGCAGACCGTTTATATGGGCGACATCCCGCTGATGACTCCGCGCGGAACCTTTATTATAAACGGTGCCGAGCGCGTCGTCGTAAATCAGCTCCACCGTTCGCCCGGCATCTTTTTCTCGTACGAAGAAATTGAGCGAATCTATACCGTGCGCGTAATCCCCGACCGGGGCTCGTGGCTCGAATTCGAGATGGATTCAAAGGGATACCTGATAGCCCGGATCGACCGTAAAAAGAAATTTCCGATTACCCAGCTTGTCAAGTCGCTCGGCTACGAATCGAACGACGAGGTGGTGGGGCTTTTCTACGACACGAAAACAGTCAAACTTTCGAGCGAAGAGGCCTTCGAGGGCCTCATCGGCAGGCGTGTCTCGAAGGACGTGGTGAGCAAGGAAACCGGCGAGATCATCATCGAGGCCGCGGGCCGCATCAACATCGACATCATTGACCGACTCAGGGAAGAGAAGATAAAAGAAGTAAGTCTCATCGAGTTTCCGAACAACAAGGACGACGCGTACCTTTATAATTCGCTGGAGAAGGATGAGTGCAAGAGTTCGGAGGAAGCCATTCTAAAGATGCACTCGAACCTGAGGCCGGGCGAGCCCTCAAATATCGACAATGCCCGCAACGAGATAAACAGGCTCTTCTTCAATCCGCGCACTTACAGCCTGGGGGCCGTTGGTCGATATAAAATCAACAAGAAATTCGACCATATGAAGAACTTTGGCTATGGCGGACCCGGTGCGCCGAAGGTCGAGACGCTCACCAGGGAAGATATCGTCGCCACGGTCAAGTATCTGCTTTTTCTCATCGCGGAGGCGGACGGATACCACATAGACGACATCGACCATCTCGGGAACCGAAGGGTGCGCTCGGTCGGCGAACTGATCATGAACCAGATAAAGGTGGGATTTCAGCGCATGGAGCGCGTCATCAAAGAGAGGATGACCATTCAGGATCTCGACCAGGTGACGCCTCAGGCGCTCATAAGCATCAAGCCAATTACGGCCGTGATCAACGAGTTTTTCGGATCGAGCCAGCTTTCACAGTTCATGGACCAGACCAATCCGCTGGCAGAGCTCACGCACAAGCGGCGCCTCAACGCGCTCGGACCAGGAGGCCTTTCGCGGGAACGCGCGGGTTTCGAAGTGCGTGACGTACACCCGTCGCATTACGGGAGGATGTGTCCGATTGAAACACCGGAAGGTCCGAACATCGGCCTTATCGTATCCATGAGCACCTACGCCCGCATCAACGATTATGGTTTTCTCGAAACGCCGTACAAGGCCGTGGAGAAGGGGAAGCTGAGCGACCGCGTCGATTACCTTACGGCCGACGAAGAGGACCGGTATTTTATAGCACAGGCAAATGCACCGCTTGACGACCATGGCAGCCTGATGAAGGGGCTTACACCGGCGCGAAACAGGGGTAACTTCCCCTACAAGAAGGCGAACGAGATCCAGTATATGGACGTCTCGCCATCGCAGGTGTTCTCTATATCAACGTGCCTGATACCCTTCCTTGAGCACGATGACGCCAACCGCGCACTCATGGGATCGAATATGCAGCGTCAGGCGGTGCCGCTTCTGACTTCCGAGACACCGCTGGTCGGAACCGGAGTCGAGCCGGCCGCCGCGTATGACTCGGGCGTGCTTCTGATAGCGGCTAGAGGAGGCGAGGTCCTGTACTCCGACGCGAAAATGATTAAAATAAAGACATCGAGCGGCGAGGTCGACGAATACCCGCTGTTAAAATTCAAACGGACCAACCAGGGCACCTGCTTCAACCAGACGCCGATTGTCCGGGAGGGGCAAAAGGTAAAGTCCGGTGACGTTATTGCCGACGGCCCGGCAACCGACAATGGAAGGCTTGCCCTGGGCAAAAACATCCTGGTGGCGTTCATGCCGTGGATGGGATACAACTTCGAGGATGCCATCCTGATTTCCGAGCGCCTGGTGAAGGAAGACATATTTACCTCGGTCCATGTCGAGCAGTTTGAGATCGAGGCGCGCGAGACGAAACTGGGGCGCGAGGTGATAACGCGCGACATCCCTAACCTGTCGGAAAAGGCCTTCCGAGATCTCGATCCCGACGGAGTGGTCAGGGTCGGCGCCTATGTAAATCCCGACGACATCCTGGTCGGCAAGGTAACGCCGAAGGGCGAGCAGGACCTCACTCCGGAATACAAGCTGTTGCATTCAATATTCGGCGAAAAGGCGCGCGAGGTGCGGGACACTTCCCTGCGCGTACCCAACGGCATCGAGGGAATCATTCTCGACGTAAAACGCTTTTCCCGGGAAAACGGCGACGAGCTCTCGCCCGGCGTTGAAGAGCTGGTAAAGGTGTATATAGCGACCAAGCGAAAAATCTCCGTCGGTGACAAGATGGCGGGGCGCCACGGTAACAAGGGCGTCATCTCCCGCGTCGTGCCCGAGTATGATATGCCCTATCTCCCGGACGGAACGCCTGTCGATATTCTATTAAATCCGCTTTCCGTTCCATCTCGAATGAACCTGGGGCAACTTCTTGAAACAGAACTCGGATGGGCTGCGAAGGAGCTTAATCTGATTGTCGAGACTCCGATTTTTGACGGGGCCGAAGAGGGGGACATCCGCGAATATCTGAAAAAGGCGGGATTGCCCGAGGACTCCAAGAGTGTGCTCTACGACGGAAGAACGGGAAAACCATTCGAGAACCGCGTGATGGTCGGCCAGATTTACATGTTGAAGCTTGCACATATGGTCGATGACAAGATCCACGCGCGTTCCACGGGCCCGTACTCGCTGGTGACCCAGCAGCCCCTGGGCGGCAAGGCGCAGTTCGGCGGCCAGCGGCTCGGCGAGATGGAAGTATGGGCGCTCGAGGCGTATGGCGCGGCCTATACCCTGCAGGAGCTCCTTACGGTTAAATCGGACGATATGCTCGGACGCGCCAGGATTTATGAGGCGATCGTGAAGGGGATCAATACAACGGCGCCGGGAATCCCGGAATCGTTCAACGTGCTGGTCCAGGAACTCCGCGGCCTCGCCCTCGACGTAAAGATTTACGACGAGAATGGCAGCGAGATCAGCCTTTCCGAGTGGAGCGAGGGTTTCAGCAAACCCAAGAGAAAGATAAAAATCGATACGTTGCAGAATATATGACCGACGCGCGCTTTTACTGCGAACACCTTTAAAGTAAAAGGATGAACCATGAGGGATTTCAACGATTTCAATTCGATGCAGATACGACTTGCTTCCCCGGACCTTATTCGCGACTGGTCGTATGGAGAAGTAAAAAAACCGGAGACGATCAACTACCGTACGCTCAAACCCGAGCGCGACGGGCTTTTCTGCGAGAAAATATTCGGTACCACCAAGGAGTGGGAGTGCTATTGCGGCAAGTTCAAGTCGATCCGCTACAAGGGGGTCGTGTGCGACCGTTGCGGCGTCGAGGTGACTCATTACAAGGTTCGGCGCGAGAGGGGCGGGCATATCGAACTGGCCTGCCCGGTCGCCCACATCTGGTACTACCGCTCGGTGCCTTCGCGCATGGGTCTTTTCCTCAATATGACGGTGAACTCGCTCAAGTCGGTCCTGTATTACGAGAAGTATATCGTTATCGAGCCCGGAGAGGCGGATGCTGACAATATAAAGAGGGGTGATGTTCTCGACGAAGAGAGCTTCAATTTCTATTACGAAAAATACGGTGATACCTTCGTCGCCGAGATGGGGGCCTCTGCCATAAAGGAACTTTTGCTCAGGATCGATCTTGATGAGGAATCGAGGCTGTTGCGAGCGGAAATTCTCGACAAGGAATCAAGGGTCGACAAAAAGCTCATCAAACGGCTCGAGATCATCGAGGCCTTCCGCGATTCTGGAAATAAGCCCGACTGGATGATTCTCGAGGTGATACCGGTAATACCCCCGGAGCTGCGCCCGATGGTGCAGCTGGACGGCGGGCGTTTCGCAACCTCCGACCTGAACGACCTCTATCGCCGGGTCATCAACCGCAATAATCGCCTGAAGAGGCTCCTGATGCTCCGAGCGCCCGAGATCATCGTTCGCAATGAGAAGCGGATGCTCCAGGAGGCCGTGGATGCGCTCTTCGACAACAGCCGCAGGAAGCGTGCGGTAAAAGGCAAGGGGAATCGTCCGCTGAAGTCGATCTCGGACATGTTGAAAGGGAAACAGGGCCGCTTCCGACAGAACCTGCTCGGCAAGCGCGTGGATTATTCCGGCCGTTCGGTGATCGTCATAGGGCCCGAGCTTAAACTTTACCAGTGTGGTCTTCCCAAGAAGATGGCCATAGAGCTTTTCAAGCCGTTTATAATGAAGCGGCTGGTCGACAAAGACTATGTGCAGAATATCAAATCCGCCAAAAAGATGGTGGAGAACGAGCGCCCGGAGGTCTGGGAAGTGCTCGAAGAGGTGATCTCCGAGCATCCGGTGCTTCTCAACAGGGCCCCGACGCTTCACCGGCTCGGCATTCAGGCCTTCGAGCCCATAATCGTCGAGGGGAAGGCCATCCGCCTGCACCCGCTAGTATGCCATGCGTATAACGCCGACTTCGACGGCGACCAGATGGCCGTCCACGTTCCGCTGTCGCCCAAGGCCCAGCTGGAGTGCTGGACGCTCATGCTCTCGGCCAACAACCTGCTCTCTCCGGCGAACGGCCAGCCTATTGTAACTCCGACCCAGGACATAGTTCTGGGGATCTTTTACCTTACGATGGAACTGCCTGAAGCGGCCGGAACCGGAAGCTATTTTGACGAGGAAAGCGAAATGCTCCGCTCGATCGATTGCGGGCAGATCAACATACGCTCAAAGATCAAGTACTGGATGGACGGGCAATTTGTCGAGACCACTGCGGGCCGGCTGCTTTTTAACAACGTCCTCCCCGATGGCTACCCCTTTGTCAATACGGTGGTGAACGACAAGGGCCTTTCAAAAATTATCTCGAACATTTTCCGCACCTACGGGCCGACAGCGACGGTCAAAGTCCTCGATGAAATTAAAGAAGCGGGTTACAAATACGCGACGCTTTTCGCTCCGACCATAAGCGTGTCCGATATCGTCGTTCCGTCAAAGAAGCCGGAAATAATCACCGAGGCGGACAAGAAGGTTGAGGAAATCGAGAACGAGTACCGTAACGGCTATATCACCAACGAAGAGCGCTACAACAGGGTGATCAACGTCTGGACCAACACGAACGAAATAATCGCGGACAACATGCTCGAAGAGCTCGAGAAGAACCGCAATGGCTTGAATCCAATTTATCTGATGGCGCAGTCCGGGGCAAGAGGATCCAAGCAGCAGATTCGGCAGCTTGCCGGGATGCGCGGCCTTATGGCGAAACCATCCGGTGAGATTATCGACGTTCCCATCCGTGCGAACTTCCGCGAGGGTCTCACCGTGCTCGAATACTTCATCTCCACCAACGGCGCCCGTAAAGGACTGGCGGACACGGCGCTCAAGACGGCCGACGCGGGTTATCTGACGAGGAGGCTGGTGGACATTGCGCAGGACGTCGTAACCACCATGGACGACTGCGGCACCACGGTCGGCATCGACCTGATACCGATCAAGGAAGGGGACGAGGTGATAGAATCCCTGGGCTCGCGCGCTCTTGGGCGGACTCTTCTCTACGATCTGGATAATCCGGTTACCGGCGAGTTGATCTGCAGGGCCGATGAGATTATCACCGAGGAAGTGGCCGCGAAGATCGACGAGCTCAACATCGATTCGATCGAGATACGATCCGTCCTCACCTGCGAGGCGCGCCATGGTGCGTGTGCCAAGTGTTACGGCCGTAATCTCGCGACCGCGCGCCCGGTTGACATCGGCGAGGCGGTCGGGATCATCGCCGCCCAGTCTATCGGTCAGCCCGGCACGCAGCTTACCATGAGGACCTTCCATATCGGCGGCATCGCGTCGCGTTCCGTGGAGGAAAGCGAGGTCAAGCTAAACTACACCGTTTACCTGAAGAACCTGACCTTCCGAACCATCCGTACCGAGGATAAAAAAACCATATCGGTAAGGCGCGGCTACATGGTCGTACAGCGGGTAGTCGCCGAGATACCCCTCAAGGGGGACACCGAAGCGGTGGTTAGCGAGGGCGACAAGATCTATGCCGGTTCGATCGTGGCCAAAGACCCGTCAGGAGAGGGTATTGCCGCGAAAAACGCGGGCTTCATTAAAATCGAGAAGAAAAAGATCTACGTGCTCGGGGATCCGCATTCGATTCCGGTTAACGTCGGTACCGAGATATATGCGAAAGAGGGCAGATTCTACGACCGCAACGAGATGCTGGCGTCGTTCGACCCGTGGCTGGAACCGATAATAACGGAGGGACCGGGACGTGTGGAGTTCGTCGACATCGAGCTCAACAAGAGCCTCAGGGAGGAGATGGATCACCTCACCGGCAACATGAAACGTGTCATCGTCGAGTACAAGACCGAAAAGCTCCAACCACGCTTCGATATTTTCCCTTCGTCGGGGGAACCCACAACGTACCTTCTGCCCAAGGGCGCGCACCTCATGGTGAACAGCGGTGAAACCGTGAAAGCCGGGGCCATTCTCGCGAAGATTCCGCGGGAAGTTGAGAAGACCAAGGACATCACCGGCGGTCTTCCCAGGGTGGCCGAGCTTTTCGAGGCGCGAACCCCGCGCGACGCCGCGACCCTCTCGGAGATCGACGGTACGGTCACCATCGGTGACACGGTTAAGAACAAGCGCAAGATTATCATTGCCGGGGAGGACAAGGTCGAGAAGGAGTATTCGATTCCTTCATCGAAATTCCTGCGCGTGCTTGATGGTGACTGGATAGGGAAAGGAGAGAAAATTGACGACGGTCCGATCGATCCACACGATATCCTCGCCATTAAAGGGCCGAGAGAGCTCCAGAAGTTCCTTGTCAATGAGATACAGGGAGTTTACCGTCTCCAGGGCGTGGCGATCAACGACAAGCATATCGAGATCATCGTGCGACAGATGCTTCGCAAGGTGAGAATAACGGAGCCGGGAGACACGACCTTCGTAATAGAGCAGATCATAGACAAGTTCGACTTTATTGATGAAAACGAACGGGTGCTTGGCGAGGGCGGAAAGCCGGCCACGGCGATCCCCGTTCTGATGGGTATAACCAAGGCGGCGCTCAACACCGAGTCATTTATATCCGCGGCCTCCTTCCAGGAGACGACCCGAGTGCTTACGGACGCGGCGATTAAGGGCAAGGTGGACCGGCTCCGCGGACTCAAGGAGAACGTTATCATTGGCCACCTTATCCCGGCGGGAACCGGTGTGCGGGAATACAACCGAATCGAGGTTTACCAGAACGAACCGGGAGACCTCGACGGTGCGCAACCGGAGAAACCGGTTGAGGTAGAGGAGCTGCCAGTCGAATAATAAAATTCTTGACAAAAGAGGGCTAAAATTTCAAGGGTTAAGCTCTCGCCGAGTGAGATTCTCTCTGTCTGCGTTTCGCCGGGCATCTCGCCCGGCCGCCGGAAGCGGAGATCATATACGGTCATTATAGAGGAGCAACGATGCCAACTATCAATCAGCTTATTCGTATTGGAAGGGAAAGTAAAAAGAAGAAGTCAAAATCTCCCGCTCTAAAATCGTGCCCGCAGAAAAGGGGTGTGTGTACCCGCGTAATGACAGTAACCCCCAAGAAACCGAATTCGGCGCTTCGCAAGGTCGCCCGTGTGCGCCTCACCAATGGTATTGAGGTCACCGCTTATATTCCCGGCATAGGGCACAACCTGCAGGAACACTCGGCGGTGCTGGTACGCGGCGGCAGGATAAAAGACCTTCCCGGTGTACGCTACCATATCGTTCGAGGGACGCTCGATGCTCTGGGAGTGGATTCGCGCAGGAAGAGCAGGTCGAAGTACGGTTCGAAGCGGCCCAAGGCCTGATGGGCGTAATGAAATTATAGTAGAGCGAGCGAAGAGGAAACAATGCCACGGAGAAGAAGACCCATAAAGCGAGAGGTGCTGCCCGATCCCAAGTTCGGCAGCGTCCTGATCACCAAGTTCATCAACTGCATGATGTTCGAGGGCAAGAAGGGAGTTTCGGAGACGATATTTTACAAGGCAATGGATATTCTCGAGCAGAGGGCCAAAAAGGACCCCGTCGAGGTATTCATGCAGGCGCTGGAAAATGTAAAGCCCGTCGTAGAGGTCAAGTCGCGAAGGGTCGGCGGTGCCACTTACCAGGTTCCGATAGAAATACGTCCCGAACGCCGGCAGGCGCTTGGCATCCGCTGGATAATAAATTATTCGCGTTCCCGCTCCGAAAAGACCATGTTTCAGAAGCTTGCGGGCGAGTTGATGGACGCCTATAATAATACGGGCACGACCATCAAGAAGAAAGAGGATACACATAAGATGGCCGAGGCCAACAAGGCCTTCTCGCATTACAAGTTCTGATCTGAAAAGAATATAGGTGCGGAATAAATACCAGGGAAAACCCCTGGTATTTATTTATAGCGATAACGGGTGAAGGCGTCACATGGGAAGGGAACTTCCGATAAACAGAACAAGAAACATCGGCATCATGGCGCACATCGATGCGGGTAAAACCACGCTTACCGAGCGCATACTTTATTACACCGGCAAAACGTATAAGCTGGGCGAGGTGCACGAGGGTACGGCGGAGATGGACTGGATGATCCAGGAAAAGGAGCGGGGTATCACCATCACCGCGGCCGCCACGACGACCATGTGGAAAAATACCCGTATCAATATTATAGATACTCCGGGACATGTTGATTTCACCATGGAGGTGGAGCGGTCGCTCAGGGTTCTCGACTCGGCGATCGCGGTCTTTGATGGTGTTGCGGGCGTCGAACCCCAGTCGGAAACGGTATGGCGCCAGGCCGACCGGTATAACATCCCGAGGATTTGCTTTGTCAACAAGATGGACCGAATCGGGGCCGACTATGATCGATGTCTGTCAATGATACGGGAAAAGCTCTACGCCCGGCCGTTGCCCCTTCAGATGCCGATGGGTTCTGAAGACCGTTTCTCCGGTGTTGTTGACCTCGTAAGAATGAAAAGCATCGTGTGGACGGACCAGATCGGCGAACACTTTGAGGAGCGGGAAATTCCGCCCGAATTTGCGGAGAAGGCCGGAGCATACCGCGAGCAGATGATCGAAGGCCTGGCCGAGTACAACGACGAGATAATGGAGGCCTTTCTTGAAGGTGGCGACATCGACGAGCACATCGTTCGGAAGGCGATACGGGAGGTGACGCTGTCGTCGAATTTCTTTCCGGTTTTTTGCGGAAGCGCGCTGAAAAACCGCGGCGTTCAGCCGCTTCTCGACGCCATCGTCGAGTACCTCCCTTCGCCGAAAGACGTCAAGCCTGTGGAAGGACATAACCCAAAAAAACATGACGAAGTGATAACGCGTGAGGCGAACGACAAGGAGCCGTTCTCGGCGCTCGCTTTTAAAATAATGTCGGACACTTACGTGGGCAGACTGTCGTATGTGCGTGTTTACTCGGGGCATATGAAGGCAGGGGATGTGCTCCTGAATGTATCGGACAATAAAAAGGAACGGATCGGAAGAATTCTCCGAATGCATGCCAACGACAGGGAGGAGGTTTCCGAAGTGTATACGGGGGACATTGTCGCCCTCGTGGGATTGAAGACGGCGCGCACCGGCGACACGCTCTGTGACGAGAAGTCGCCGATACTGCTTGAAAAAATGCAGTTTCCGGAACCGGTCATATCGATCGCCATAGAGCCCAGAACGAAGGCCGATCAGGACAAGATGAACGCGGCGCTCCGGCGACTTGAGGACGAGGACCCGACATTCAGGGTTAAAATTGATAAAGACACCGGCCAGAATCTTATTTCCGGCATGGGTGAACTGCACCTCGAGATAATCATAGACCGGTTGACGCGCGAATTCAATGTAAGCGCCAATATCGGCAAGCCACAGGTGGCCTACAAGGAGACCGTCACCCGGAAAGTGGAAATGGAGAACCGCTACGAACGGCAGATCGGCGGAAAAAACCAGTTCGGTCATGTCGTGCTTGTGCTGGAGCCCGCAAAACCCGGCTCGGGGATCCTGTTCGAAAACAGGCTTCAGGCGGGTATTATTCCGGACGCATTTATACCGGTTATCGAAAACGGCGTCCGCGACGCAATGGAGGCGGGAGTTCTTGCAGGTTACCGGATGGTCGATGTAAAGACGACGCTGGTTGGAGGGTCGTTCGACGAGGCGGATTCGGTCGAGATGGCGTACAGGATCGCGGCGACCATGGCGGTTAAGGACGGCTCAAGGAAGGCGGAACCGACACTGCTCGAGCCAATAATGAAGCTCGAAGTGGTCGTTCCCGACGAATACATGGGCGACATCATCAGCGATATCAACAGCCGACGGGGAAAGATCGACGGGATCGACATGCAGGGACAGCTGAGGGTTATCGACGCACATGTACCGCTCTCCGAAGTCTTCGGGTACGCCACGGGTGTCCGTTCATTGAGCCAGGGACGGGCCTCCCATACACTGCAGTTCAGTCACTACGACCAGGTGCCAAAGACCATCACCGATACAATCGTGGCGCGGCTCATGGGAAGGCTCCATTAAGCGAGGTTTTGATGGCCGAAAGGTGACGGCGCAGGTCTTAAAAATAATATTAATTAGAATTAATTTGTTGACAGAATGGGCCCATATTTTTTAAATTCATACACTCGGTTTTTGTATTCACGGGCGAGGATGTCCTGTTCGTTTTCTGGATTTCTATCCTCTTTTACTAGTAAATAGCACAATACCACCGGTATTCGGATAGCGCGACGGCCCGGTTGAATGCCGTGTGAAGCGCAGGTATCATCTATCGACGAATAATTTTTAAGGAGAATTACAATGGGAAAGGAAAAATTCGACAGGTCAAAACCGCATGTTAATGTAGGGACAATTGGGCATATCGACCATGGCAAGACCACATTGACATCCGCAATCACCAAGTGTCTTACCGCGGCAATCGGCGGGAAGAATAAGGCGATCAATTATGACCAGATCGATAACGCTCCCGAAGAAAAGGCGCGCGGAATAACGATCGCCACTTCACACCAGGAATATGAAACCAAAAACAGGCACTATGCGCATGTTGACTGCCCGGGCCATGCTGACTATATCAAAAACATGATCACCGGCGCGGCCCAGATGGACGCGGCCATCCTGGTGGTTGCGGCCACCGACGGCCCCATGCCCCAGACTAAAGAACACGTGCTTCTTGCCCGTCAGGTTAACGTGCCGTATATTATCGTGTTCCTCAACAAGGTCGACCAGCTCGATCCGGCCGACCGCGCGGAACTCATTGAACTTGTCGAGCTGGAAGTCCGCGAGCTTCTGAGCAAGTACGAATATCCCGGTGATGAAATCCCGATTGTTCCCGGTTCGGCGCTTAAAGCCATGGAATGCGGCTGCGGAAAGGCTGACTGCGAAGCCTGCGGGCCGATCCTAAAGCTCGCCGATGCGCTGGACTCCTATATCCCGCAGCCGGAGCGCGCGAAGGACAAACCCTTCCTTATGCCGATTGAAGACGTATTCTCAATTACCGGTCGCGGCACGGTCGTAACCGGAAGGATCGAGCGCGGCATGGTGAAGACCGGTGAGGAAGTCGAAATCGTCGGTTTTGTCGATACTAAAAAGACGGTCTGCACGGGCGTTGAAATGTTCCGCAAGATCCTCGATGAGGGTATGGCCGGAGACAATGTTGGATGCCTGCTTCGCGGTACCGCAAAAGAGGAAGTTGAGCGCGGCCAGGTGCTCGCGAAGCCCGGTTCGATCACTCCCCATAAGAAATTTCTGGGCGAAGTTTATGTTCTTTCGAAGGAAGAAGGCGGCCGTCACACTCCTTTCTTCAACAATTATCGTCCCCAGTTTTATTTCCGTACAACGGATGTAACCGGTATGATCAACCTTCCCGAAGGCGTGGAAATGGTTATGCCCGGTGACAATATCACGATGACGGTCGAGCTCCTTACGCCGATCGCGATGGAAGAGACCCTCCGATTTGCCATCCGCGAGGGCGGAAGGACGGTCGGTGCAGGGGTAGTGACCAAGATACTTGAATAAATTGTAAAAATAACTTGAATAAATAGGCCTGTGCCTGAATAGTTGTCCGGCCGCGTCTTTTAGCGGCCGGCAGTTATTATGATGCATGCTTTTATGTTTTGATCTGACAAAACAAGCTAAGTTAGGACAGGATACTACAGTGGCGAAGATTACAGGGCAAAAAATTAGGGTTAAATTGCGGTCTTTCGATGCCAAGTTGCTGGATCAGTCGGCGGCCAAGATAGTCGCGACGACGAACAGGAGCGGTGCGCGGGTGGCGGGGCCGATTCCGCTGCCCACCAAGATCGAGAAGTTCTGCGTTTTACGGTCG
>JALOTJ010000010.1 GCA_025457965.1 Spirochaetota bacterium
GCACCCCTTGCACGCTGGTTTCAAGGCACGAATCAACACAAATCCCCACTTATCCCCACAAGAGCACCACAATGTGACATAATTGTCAAGAAAAAAAATATATACCGGGGGTATACAGGCGTTTTTTTAAACATTCAATGGGCGTGAAGGGGAAAACCGGGTCCGCACCCGAGGAATCAGAACTTTTCGTTGATGAATATCCAGGGGACCACATTGGCCCAGAGGGCAATGGCAGTCACCTCGCCCTGGTTGGTCATTCGGTGGCGTTTGTAACTCTCGAAACTTATACTGTCACCGGGCTGGATAACGTAGTTGTTGTCTTCGATCTCGATTGAGAGCTCACCCTTCAGCAAATAACCGCACTCCAGCCCTTCATGCTCGTACATGCGCTCGCCCGAGGAGCTTCCGGGAGGAAACTCGATGATGATGACCTCCATATCCTGCGCCCCGGGCGTAAGCAGGCTGTAGCGCACGTTGCCCTCGGTGATGATCTTCTTGTGGGTGCCCTTTTTAATGATCGGAGAGGCGGGGTTTTTCGAATCGTACTCGAAGAGGAGGCCTATGGGGATTTCGAAGACATCGGCGATGGACTTGAGAGTGGAAAGCGACGGATTGGCCTTCCCCCGTTCGATCTGGCTTATCAGGCTCGGGGTCGCATGAATCATGTCCGCCAGCTTTTTGAGGGTGATCTCGTTCTTCTTGCGGTAATGCTGTATTTTTTTCCCGATATTGAGTACGAGTTCGTCCATTAAACCTCTTTAACCCTGTTGATCATGATCCGCCTTCCCGCGGCGCCGCCTGCCGGAACCCGGTCGACAGTGGTGCATCCGACTTAAAATACGGAATTATTCATAGCATAAATTATCAAATTTAAGTACATTTTTTTGTATTCTAACAAAGGGTGTTGAAATTTCAATAAAAAAATGAACACCGCGACGAAACGGGTCGATGCGGATATGGCATGAAGGATGTTTTATCCGCCGGTATTTTTTTCTTGACGGTGTCCTCCGTGCTTATTAGGTGTACGTATAGGCGGGTGTAATTCAGTGGTAGAATTTCAGCCTTCCAAGCTGATAGCGTGGGTTCGATTCCCATCACCCGCTCATAAAAGAACCCCGGCAGTCCCGGGGTTCTTTTATTGCCACTCCCAACCGCTCCCCGGATATGGGGGTTCGGCCCGAAAAGCGGTGCATCGGCCGGCCGGTCTACGGCTTGAGCACCAGCGTATACTTGGCGGCCTTATCCACCTGCGGCCTGGTCCAGAGCATGGGCCGGTACGCCCCCTTGCGCCACGAATCGATCATATCACCGTACCACGGGCTTTTCGGGTGCCCGCTCTGGCCGGTCGAGTTGATGCTTACGTTCCCGCCGAAGTCGCCCATGTCGACTATCATGCGCATGGAGGGGATCATCACCACGGAAAAATCACCCGTGCCTGCGTCCCACATGTTGTTGTTCACGCACTCGGTCGAGCCGCCGACCGGCACGGGACCCCGGTTGACCATTTTTTCGAGCAATCCGATTTTACTGGCGCCCAGGGGGGTGCTGACGAACGTGGCCCTGTGCAGATCGCTCCATCTCCACTTCGCTCGGTTTTTCCCGAGGGCGGCGACGGCGGCCTCGTACCCCTCCCTGAACGAGCGGACGAGCACCTCGTCTCTCGTCTCGATTTTATTTTTGGTCGTGGAATCGTCCCACCACGCGTCATCCGGATTCGCGAGCAGAAGCTTCATGGCCCACATCTCCTTGTCGGCGGCGTCCGACTTCGCGACGTCTCCCAGCTTGTCCTGAAAGACCAGGCCGGTCAGCCTCTTCCAGAACATGGCATACAGCACGGCCTGCGGGCTCTCCTCGCCGAAACGCCGGTCCCATTGCATCAGCCAGTCCCTTGCCGCGGCTAGATCGCCGTTGCTCAATTCCAGCTTCTTGATATAGGGAAGCACCTCGGCAGCGCTCAGGTTCACGTCATCATTCTGCATGGCCCGGTACGTGGCCGGGGTATGCGGGGCGCTCTGCCGCAGCATTTCATTGATTCGCTGGGCTCGATATCCGTAAACCCACTTGTTATACCTGCTGCCGAAGTTCGCGTTTACCGCGCCGCCCAGGCGCGCATTGAGGGCGGCGTAGTATTCCGGCGGGGCCACCTCCTGGTTCGCGGCGACCATGAATCCCCGCGCCGGATTGAACGCCCGCGGCAGGAGGTCGTAGGGTATGTATCCCTTCCATTCATATTCGGAACCCCAGCCCGGCGTGGGGACCTGGCCGGCTAGGCCAGCGGGGCGTATGGGTATTCTGCCGGGCATCTGGAAACCGATGTTGCCCTTCGTATCGGCGTACACGATGCTCTGCGAGGGGGCGTCCCAGTCCTTCAGCGCGGCGCGAAATTCGTTCCAGTTCCTCGCTTTATTGAGGCCGATGATGGCAAGCGCGATCCGACCGGGCTCGAGCGCGGTCCATTTAAGCGCGCGCGGGTCCTCGTTATTGAATCCGGCAAGCGTGCCGGTTTCGGGGTCGTACCTGTTGTCGTTGATGATCGGGCCCAGGTGCGTTACACGCACGGTGATCTCGATGGAAGGCTTTCCGTTGCCGAACACGATGCTTTCCTTTCGAACGGTCATATCGCGCCACGCGCCGTTCCACCGGTACTGCAGCGGGTTTTTAGGGTTAACCTTTATCATGTACTGGTCGTTGACGTCGGGATAGACATTGGTGGTGCCCCAGGAGATGTCGGCGTTGTGGCCGATGACTACGCCCGGGTTGGTCGAAAAGGTGAATCCCTGAACGTCAAAGGGACGCCCCGTACCGTCGTCCGCGGCGTGGAGGGCCACCTCATACCATATTGAAGGCATCTGGATACCGAGGTGTGGATCGTTTGCCAGGAGGGCCCGGCCGCTCTTCGTCATCTTTCCCGTGGCTACCCAGCTGTTGCTTCCCACGCCGTCATGACCGCCGCCCATCCAGCTGAAGTCCGGAGCACCGTCATCCGAAATCGGTATGCCGGCGGCATGCGCCGAAGAAAAGTGCTTTTCGCCCTTGAGATGCGTCGCGACCGTTCCGCCGAACAGGGCTTTAATATCTTCCCCGGTCAGGGTGGTAGGTTTTTCCGTGACCGGCCAGGGCGGTATCAACCACATTTCCGCCATCTTCGCCCCGAGTTTTTCGTAAAGCCGTGTGCGCAATATCTCCGGATCCCGCCGGAGACCGAGGTCCCATGCCATAATTTTCGAAAACATCAGCGAATCGATCGGCGTCCACGGCTTTATGGTGAATTTCACCCCGGTCAGCCCCAGCAGGGCGTAATTAACCGAAAGTTTTCGCGGGCTTTTACCCGCTATGTACGCATTGACGCCGGCGGCGAACGCGTCCAGCGGCGCGCGCTCGGCGGGCGTATAGCTTTCGTATTCACGTTTACAGACCCCGTAAAGGCCGAGGGAACGAAGATAGATATCGGACGAGACCAGGGCGGACTTTTTGCCCGTAAGCTCTTCTATCCTGCCGGCGCAGGTTTTACGGTAAAATTCCATCTGCCACCAGCGGTCCTGCGCCTGTACGTAGCCCTGCGCGAAGGAAACATCATGCATGTTTTTCGCGTAGATGTGCGGTACGCCGTGCGAGTCCCTGAGAATCTCCACCCGGTCTTTAAGGCCCTTCACCGAGAACTCGCCGTCGATCTGTGGAAGCGGCGCGCGTGCGATGATCTGATAATAGATAAATCCGCCGCCGAAGAGCAGCACGAAGACCGCAAGAAGGGCCAGACCTGTGATTTTTACCACTTTGCCGAATGAACCCTGGAGCTTCACGAAGACCTCCTATGATACGGAATGTTTATATTTTCTACACACTATAACGCCCGGGCTGTATTGTCAAGAGCGGGATGGGGGGCACGGGAGCGCACGTACATACGGCATCGAGACGCACCATGCATAGAGACGCACGGCCGTGCGTCTCTATGCATGACGATGACGACTACGATGACGATGACGACGATGATATCGCCGGTCCGGTATTACGTCTGTCCAGGCCCCATCACGATGGATTCAGCGCGATATACCGTCGTATCCTGTTCAATTCGTCGGCGTTACGGAGTATATGGTCATGAAATCGGGGCTGCCATCCAAGCCATGGATGCCCGGCCGAACGGATTGCAATGGTTGCGGACGATTTAAAACCCGCCACGAACGACGATACGGACCTGGGTGATCGACGGGGCATTGGTGGTTTTTCATAATCGGATGGGTTCGACGGGGGGACATCATCACCATTGTCATAGATCACGATAACGGCATGGATATGGTCGGGCATGATACAATATATTTCGCATGTTAATTCGCTGCGCAATTTAAACGATCTTTACCATTCATATCGCACCAATTCACCGATCCCGGATAGACGCATTTCCCCTTTGCATACCACTCCAAAAGCCCTGGCGCGGTTTTTAGAACACAGCGTTATGAAATAATATCCCTTCCGGGAATAGTCCCACCCCGGAAGCCGGGCTGATTCAACACGATATCGATTCTTGTAAAGCGTCATTTTCCCTCCGGTTTTCACGTACCGACATCCCGTATAACTAATACGTTTGGAACCAGGGAAAAGTTAAAAGATTTCTAATAGCAAAGGGGAAATTGATAATCTGCAATATGTGGACCGAACCAAGACGGCCACACCACACCAGGCGTGGAAACGCATCGCCGTGCGTCTGCCGGATACGTCACCATGCAATCACATCCCGGCTCTTTCGCTCGGCGCAAGCCTCCTCCACACAAAATACACCGGCAGCCCCAGCAGCACGATTCCCAGCCCGGGCCAGGTATACAGCGGCTTGTAAATGAGCAGGTCCACGGCGATCGCGCCGAGCGCCAGGATATAGAGCGCCTGAACAACGGGGTAGCCGAAGGCCCGGTAGGGGCGCTCGGCATCGGGCATTTTTTTCCTCAGTACGAATACGCCGCCCACCGTAATCATGTAGAATACCAGCACCACGAAGATGACGTAGTCGAGCAGGTCACCGTAGCTGCCGCTGAGACAGAGAACGCATGCCCAGACCGCCTGCATTACGAGCGCCGCGGCCGGTACGGCCTTCTTGTTAAGAGATCCCGCCTTTTTAAAGAAGAGGCCGTCGCGGGCCATCGCGTAATAGACGCGCGCGCCGGCGAGGATGAGCCCGTTGTTACAGCCGAAGGTCGAAATCATCACGAGCACCGCCATGACGGCGGCCGCCGAGTCGCCAAGCCCCGTGGACGCGGCCGCGGTCGCCACGCGATCGTTCGCGGCAAACTGGATGCCCTGCCCCGCGACGTCAGCAGCCCCGGGCACACCGTCGAGCGGCAGCACCATGAGGTAGGCGATATTGGCAAGCATGTACAGCACGATGACGACGCCGGTGCCCATCAGCAGACTGAGCGGAATGGTTCTCCGGGGATTCTTAACCTCGGCGGCGGTGAAGGTGATGTTGTTCCAGGCATCGCTCGAGAAGATGGCGCCCACCATCGAAATACCGATCGCGGCCAGGAGCGCCGTTCCCGAAAGCGCCTCGATCGAGATGATTTCCCCGTCCAGGACGCGCACCATGTGGGCGTCCCAGAATATGGCCATGTTCCGCGCGGCCACATCAGGGTCGCTGCCGATGAATATTCCGAGTACGATAAGCCCGACGAGGGCAACGACCTTCGCCAGCGTGAAGACGTCCTGCACGATCTTGCCCCCGCGGATGCCCCGCGTGTTCATATACGTAAGGAGCAGGATGCTCGCGATCGCCACGCACTGCGCGGCCGACACGCTGAAACCGCCTAAGCGGATAAGCTTCACCCCCTCGCCGAGCGAGGGAATGACCACCGCCGTGAACTTGGCGAAGGCCATGCCGACCGCCGATATGGTCCCTGCCTGGATCACCATGAAAAGCGACCAGCCGTAGAGAAATGCCACCAGCGGATTGTAGGCCTCGCGGATGAACACGTACTGCCCTCCAGCCCAGGGCATGAGCCCGACCAGTTCCCCGAAGCTGAGCGCGCCGACGACGGTGATGAGCCCGGCGATGAGCCAGACAAGGAGGAGATATGCAGGCGAGCCCACGTTGCGCGCGATGTCGGCGCTCACGATGAAAATGCCCGATCCGATCATCGAACCCATGACCAGGAGGGTGGCATCGAACAGCCTGAGTTCGCGCCTGAATTCCACGCCGCCGTTTTTCGCCTCGCCGGTTGCCTGTGCCGCCTTCATACGCCCTCCATGTATAAACGGACCGCCCCTGAAGACGGACCTTCATCCGCTCTGAAGGCGGCGCTCCTATCGCGACAGGAGGCCCGCGTCCAGGACGAATTGCGCGCCGGTGACGTAGCGCGCCTTTTCGCTCGCCAGGTACACGACCATGTGCGCCACGTCTTCGGGTTCGACCCATGGCACGGGGAGGAGATTCCCGGCCGAGCGTTCGGCGATTTCGATCGGCGTCGCGCCTTCCAGGAATGCGAGCCCGTCGTTCATCGGTGTATTGACGCCGGTCGGATGTATGCTCACGACGCGGACGTTGTGGGGAGCGAGCTCGATTGCCCACGACTTGGTGAGACCGATCATGCCCCACTTGGACGCGGCGTAGTGCGAGAGCCTGTTACCGCCGCGCAGTCCCATCACCGACGAGTTGTTGATGATGACGCCCGAACGCGCCCGTATCATGTGCGGGATGACGCGACGCGCCACGAGCCACGATCCTTTAAGGTTGATGTCGATCATGGCGTCCCATTCGAGCTCGGTCATCTCGTGCACCGGCGCGTAGGCGCAGATGCCGGCGTTGTTGAAGAGGATGTCGATCTTCCCGAATACCTCGATCGTCGTCCCGACCGCTGAGGCGATCGCCGGGTCGTCGCGGACGTCCCCGGCGAACACGAGGGCTTTGCGGCCGAGCGATTCGACCTCCTTCTTCAGCGACTCGAGCTCTTCGCCCGTACCGAACTCGTAGGCGGGATACTCTATTTTCTTCGCTACATCGTAACCGACGATGTCGGCTCCCTCGCGCGCGAGCGCGAGCGCGGCCGCGCGCCCCTGCCCGTGCGCGGCCCCGGTTATGAAAGCGACCCTGTTTTCAACGTCCCCCGCCATTTCAGTCCTCCCTGTCGTGTTTGCCCCGGTAGGGGTACAGCACCTCGTCGAGCGGCACCTTCGCAACCGTGTTAAACAGGTTCGTGGCGTACATTATGCCCGCAAAGGCGACGATGAGCACTATCTGCTCCTGCGTAAATTTCTCTTTGAGCCCGGCATAAATGTCGCCGGTAATCGCATGCGGATCCACCGCGATCTGCCGGCCCAGCTCCATCAGAAGGCGCTCCACATCACTCAGATTCGGATTGTCCGGGTCCTCGCCGCTGTCCACCAGTATTTTGCGGAAAAAGAGCGAACAGATAAGGCAGTTGTTGCCGTTCGAGATTGTGTACGAAAAGAGCGAAAGCGCCCTCTCCCCGATAAAGGGTACGATGAGGTCCCTGAGCGTGTACCACTCCATGTAGGCATTGAAGGCCGGCACCGAATGCAGGAGGGTGCGCTTCATATTGGTGATGCGCCCGTGGCGGGCGATCTGGTCGTCGTACTCGCGGCGGACCTCCTCGCTCGAGGTTTCATAATCGGTCATCGATATATAGCTCACGGTATGCTCCATGCCGCGGGTGATTTCGATACGCGCAGGGTTTTCGTTATCATCCGGCCCGCGGGATGTCCAGTCATTTAACTAATTACTCATCCTCTCCAGTCATAAGTTGTTTGACGACGGGTCAAGACGCCTGTACCCTGCCTGCTCATGAAATCCTTCACAAGTGCGACATGCCTCCTCCTCGTACTCCTCGCGTACCCGGCGGCCCGCGGAGCGGTGATGTTCGAACCTGCCCTCGAATGGCGCTCGATCAAAACCGAACACTTCCGCATTCACTACCACCGGGGTCTCGAGGCCGAGGCGGCCGCCATGGCACTGAAGGCCGAGGAGCTGCACCGGGAGATCGCCCCGCTGCACCGCTGGACGCCCTTTTTCCGGACGGATATCGTGATGGTGGACAGCACGGACGACGCCAACGGCTTTTCGACGCCCTACCCCTTTAATCGCATCCAGCTGTACACGGCCCGGCCGCGGCCGGACTCGTCCCTTTGCAACTATGACGACTGGCAGAATCTGCTTTTCACCCACGAATACACGCATACGCTGAACCTCGACGCCATAAGCGGGCTTCCCTCGATTACGCGTTATACCCTGGGAAGGGTGTGTTTTCCGAATATTTTCCTGCCCATGTGGATGCTCGAGGGTAATGCGGTCTATTACGAGTCGCGCCGTGCCCCGGGAGCGCCGTTCGCCCCGGGCAGGAACAACAGCACCTATACCGACATGGTGATGCGCACCGCGTTCGCCGAAAACCGCTTTATGTCCATTACGGCATCGTCGCACTTCCCGCGGCGGTGGCCCATGGGCCACACGCCCTATCTCTACGGCGGGCTCTTCGTCGATTTTCTCGAGAAGAAATACGGCAGAAACAGCTTCTCCCTGGTGATGAAGGAGAACACCGACAACATCATCCCCTATCTGGTGAACAAGAACGCAAACGATGTGTACGGGGACAGCTTTATTTCGCTCTGGAAGGAATGGGAACGCTACCTCGATGTCCGGTACCGCCGGCAGCTTGAAAGCATCCGGGCCGCGGGAACCACGCCCCTGCGGCCGGTTACGGACAGCGGGTATCTGACATCGTACCCGCGCTTCTCCCGCGACGGCGCCTTTGTCTATTATGTACGCTCCACGGCCAGGGAAAAAACGGCGCTCATGCGCCATACCGCCGCGAACGGAAACAATCAGGAACTCTGCGAGGTACACGACCCCGGTTCGATGAGCATAACCGACAGCGCGGTATACCTTTCGGACCCCGAGTACTATCGCTCGTTCTCGCTTTTCAACGAGGCTTTCGTTTACGACGGGAAACAGTATCTCAGGATTACGAAGGCCCTTCGCGGCGAGTACCTTGACCTGTCGCGCGACGGCCGGATTGCGGTGTTTGTACGGCAGGAACGTGCGCGCTACGCACTGGTGATCTCGGACTCTTCCTTCGCGGTACATGAGCGCGTCATCGACGGGAGCGATGTGCAGATCGCCTATACGCGGATTTCACCCGACGGCAGGCGTGTTGTCTTCACCATCAAGGACCATAACGGCCACGCCGACCTGGCGCTCTTCAACCGTTCCGACGGGAGGTTCACCCGCATTACCTCCGATGCGCATAACGACATCTGCCCCACCTGGCACCCGGACGGCAGGCGCGTGATATTTTCGTCCGACCGCGACGGGGTGTATAATCTTTATGAGATGGATACCGCCACGGGGGCCATCACGCGGCTCAGCAATCTTACCGGCGGGGCCTTTCACCCCGACGTGTCGCCCGATGGCACTACGATCGCCTTTGCCGCGTACGGCGCGGGCGGTTTCAATATAGCGGTGATGGAATATCCGCGGGCCGCGGCCCCGAAGGAACGGACAACTCCCGTCCCTCTGCCTGACGATTTCTTTACGGCCGAAAACCGGAAGAAAGCGGCCCCTGTGCAGGGTGCGCCATATACGCCCCTGCATTCGGTCCTGCCCCCGTTCTGGCTGCCGATTTTCGGTACCACCGAACTTTATGACGACAAATATGACCAGCTCTACGGCTTTTACATTCCGGGCAATGATACGCTCTATCGTCACTTCTATTCATTCAGTGCCTATATCTATAACATTCAGCGCCGCGCCGTCGTGGATCTAAACTACCTTTACGCCGGATTCTATCCGAATTTCCTGTTCCGCTACGAGAACGAGGCGCTGTTCTACGGCGAGGACCGCTTCCCCTGGTCAGATGACCTGCCCTTCGGCGTTAAACGGACGCTGGGGCGGGCAGTCGCCGGCGGCATCGAGGTGCCGTTTGTTCGCTTCCTGTACGCCCACAGCCTGCTACTGTCATACCGGTACGAGGAAGATATAACGGACGTTTCCGCCCCGTTCGGCGGAAACGTCGAACGCTTCAGGGACCGGCTGGCCCATGCAAGCGCCACATGGACCTATTCCGGGGCTCACGAATACCCCTATTCAATAAGCGAAGAAGATGGTATGGATTTCGCCGTCATAGCCGATATATATAATGAAGCGATCGGTTCCGATCTCTCATTCTCAAAGGTCCGTGCCGAGTTTTCACGGTATCAGGCCGGAATCGCCCGCAGCAACGTGCTGATGGTTCGACTGCGTGGCGGCGCTTCATTCAACAACCCGGCGCACCTTTCGCCGTACACGCTGGGCAGATTTGAGAAGGGAAAAACCGGCCCACCGGCCTCGGACGAAGACGAGTTCGGTCTGCGGGGCTACCCGGCCGGAGCGCTGTACGCCGACAGGTTCGCCTCAGGCACCCTGGAATACCGCTTGCCGGTGTTCCAGCACGAGGGCGGCTTCCGAATGCTGCCTTTATATTTCCGCGACCTTTCGGCGCGTGTTTTTCTGGAATACGGCAACGCCTGGAACGGCAGTGCCGATATGGGGGAATTCAGGCCGGCAGCCGGGGCGGAGACCCATATAAGGATTACGGCCGGTTATATGATGGATCTGCGCGCCTTTATCGGATATGCCCGTGGTTTCGGGCGGCTCGGCGAAGACCAGGTTTACTTCGGGGCCTACGGGTTTTTCGAGGGAGCGTTTAAAAATATTTACCGTCGATTCTCGTACCTATAAAAAAAAGTGCTTTATTAAATGAACCATGTTCATTTATAGTACGTATCTGATAATTAGCAGGGATGCAGCGGTGCCGCGGCATCTGCGGCATGCGACGACCGTTTGGCTGGATACAGATAAACCAATCAGTTTGTGATGAGGAGCGGGCCTTGGAAGGGACCATCGAAAATCAGGTCGTATTAAATCCTCCCAATTTCAAAGAAGCGATACGGAACGGGGAGGACTTCTATATTCAGTTTTCGCTTATGAGTCCTCTGGTTGAGGAGCACCTGATCAAGGTGCTTCACCGCGAGCTCGAAAACTACGATATCCTGTACATGAAGGATATGCTGCTCACCGTCCTCAAAGAACTCATCAATAATGCCGTCAAGGCCAACGCCAAAAGGCTCTTTTTCAGGAAGAAAGGCCTGGATATACGAAAAAAAGAAGAGTATCGATCGGGCATGGACACTTTTAAAGAGGAGGTTTTTTCGGAAGAATCATCGATATTGAAAGAACTGCCGGAGGCCAAGCTGGTCGTGCGCGTCTTCTTCAAGGTCCTTCCCGAGAACCTCCGCATAAGCATCATCAACAATATCCCCATACTCGAAGAAGAGCTCGTTAAAATCGAGTCGAGGGTCAAAAAGGCCTACTCCTACAGGGACATCTCGGACGCGTTCGACGACGTCCTCGACGATTCCGAGGGCGCCGGCCTCGGTCTCACCATGGCGCTCATCCTCTTTAAAAACATCGGCCTGCCGCCGGAGACCTTCAGCATATCGACCGACGGCAAACTTACCATAGCCAAAATCAACATTCCCAGGCGTACCGACGCGGGCGAGTTCAGCGTAAAGATCGCCGAGAGCATTTTACAGGAACTGGAGAACATCCCCTCGTTCCCGGAAAATATCATAGAGATCCAGCGCCTCTGCGCCAATCCCGACTCGACCATACGGGAGATAGCCGACAGCATAAAGCGCGATCCGGGTCTCACGACGGCGCTTTTAAAGCTCTCAAACTCCGCCGGCTATATCACCATCAAAAAAATAGAGACGATCGAGGAGGCGGTTAAGATAATCGGGACCAAGGGTATTAACATGCTCCTTGTCGCCACCGGCGTTCAGAAAGTGCTCGACTCCCGTTACAAGAAATACGAGACCATCTGGAAAAACTCCTATAAAACCGCCTTCTACGCCCAGCGAATCGCCATGCAGATCAAGCACAGCAAGATGAGTGAATTCGCCTATCTCGCCGCGCTCCTCTGCGACATCGGCAGGATCGTCCTGCTTTCCATAGGCCCGGAAAAGATCAACCGGCTCGCCGAAATCACCGGGAACAGGAACCTCGCGGAGACGGCCGTCATCGAGGAGATAACACTCGGGGTGAGCCACAGCACGCTGGGAAGCCTCATCTGCAAAAAATGGAAGTTCAATGACGCGCTGGTAAAGGCCATCGAGTACCACCACCGTCCGCACATGGCGCCCGAGCGTTTCCGCGATCTGGCATATACGGTCTATCTTTCCTACATTTTCAACGAGATAGAGAACCGTAATTGTCGGTTTGAGATCGTCGACGAGGATGTGCTGGAATATTTCAACCTTAACAACAAGAAAAACTTCGAAATGCTCCACAAGGTCCTAAAGGAAGCCTACGAGGCGAATACCGCCGCCCGCTGACCGCAGATCAAAGCCTAAAAAGAATTGACTAATTTCCGCACCTGTCGCGTATTAAGCGAAGGTTTGGACAGGGGGACCATGCATGTATTTTCAGGATATAATTGCCGGGCTGAATGAATACTGGGCCCGGAAGGGCTGCATCATCATTCAGGGATACGATCTTGAGGTCGGCGCCGGCACCTTCAACCCCGCGACCTTCCTGCGCGCCCTGGGGCCCGAGCCCTGGAACGTCGCCTATGTCGAGCCCTCGAGGCGTCCCACGGACGGCCGTTACGGCGACAATCCCAACCGCCTGCAGCATTATTACCAGTACCAGGTCATACTCAAACCCTCACCGCTCAACGTCCAGGACCTCTACCTGGATTCACTGCGCCACCTGGGAATAAGGCTCGAAGAGCATGACGTCCGCTTCGTCGAGGACGACTGGGAATCGCCAACCCTCGGTGCGTCAGGGCTTGGCTGGGAGGTCTGGCTTGACGGCATGGAGATCACCCAGTTCACCTATTTCCAGCAGTGCGGAAGTTTCGAGCTTGATCCGATCCCGGTCGAGCTGACCTACGGGCTCGAGCGTATCTGCATGTATATTCAGGGGGTCGACAGCGTATTCGACATCAAATGGAACGAGAATGTCCTTTACCGCGACGTACATTACCGCAGCGAACTGGAATTCTCGCATTATAATTTCAACATCGCATCGGTGGACCTTCATTTCAAGCTGTTTGACCTGTTCGAAAAGGAATGCCTTTCCATTCTCGAATATAAAGATTTACCGCTGGTGCTTCCGGCCTACGATTGCGTGCTTAAGTGTTCGCACATATTCAACATGCTCGATGCCCGCGGCGCGATATCCGTCACCGAACGCGTCGGCTACATCACCAGGGTCCGCAACATCGCGCGGCGCTGCGCCGAACGCTACCTCCAGATACGGGAAGAGCTCGGTTTCCCCCTGCTTAAAAACGGGGCCGCGCGGGTCTAGACGGCGATGCACCGGGGATTTGCCAATCTCGAGAGCTTCCTGTCCCGGCACGGCAGGTTCATCATTTCCACGCACGAAAGTCCCGACGGCGACGGACTCGGCGCCGAGATCGGCTTTCGCGAGTTACTCACCTTAATGGGCAGGGAGTCACTCATACTGAACTCGGACCCGGTCCCCGACAAGTTCCAGTTCATCGACCCCGAACACGAAATCATTGTATATGGCGATTCCACCGTGCTCCCGTACCCGCTCGAGGAATACGCCGTTTTCGTCCTGGATACCAACGATTTCGACAACGTGGGCTCCATCTTCGCAAAGCTCAGGGACAGGGTTAAAGAGGTCTTTATCATCGACCACCACGAGGGCGGCAGGGACAAACTTGAATCAAATTTTATCAAGGTCGAAGCTTCATCCACCTGCGAGATCATCTACAGCCTCTTCGCCTATTTCGGCATGACACCGAGCTCCAAGTCCGCCCAGGCCATTTACGCCGGCATGCTCTTCGATACCGGCTCGTTCCGCTATCCCAAGACCACGCCCGAAACCTTCAGAATCGCCGGTCACCTCGTTGAACTCGGCGCCGACCCGTTCAAATCGTACGAGCACATATACGAAAATAATTCCCTGGCCAGCTTTGCCCTGCGCGCGATGATCCTTTCAACGATGGAGGTGCATCACGGTGGCAGGCTTATCGCGATGAAGCTTACGCCGGACATGATAGACAGGTCGGGGGCGAGCTTCTCGGAAGGCGAGCTTGCGATCAACATGCCGCTCACCGTGCACGGAGTCGTCGCCAGCATACTGGTAAAGCAGGATTCGAGCGGCCCCGTAAAGGTGAGCCTGCGCACCAAGGGCGATTACGACGTGGCGGAAATCGCTATAGCGAACGGCGGCGGCGGGCATAAGAACGCAGCGGGTTACAAGTCCGGCCGCCCGTTCGAGGAAACCTTCCTCAGGGCAATCGGAGACATGGACAGGTTTTTCAGGGACTAGAGCAGGCCGATCAGCTTTCCAATCTTACGGGCATCAATGCCCGTAAGCCTTCTGCGTATCGAAGCCTCATCGTCTCCGCGACCAAAGTGAATCGTAAGCGACACCTCTCCCCCTTCGAAATACGGCGGGATGCCCACCGAACAGCCTCCGCGTTCTATCTCCGAGGCAATAAGAACGGCCTTCTCCTTCATCTCCGAATAGGCGGGATATCTCAGGGAATACACGGCTTCATGCAAAAGCTGTTCGTCCCTCCGGCGGTCCCCTGATTCCGGCACCGGCATCCCGAGCACGGTCGAGAGCGTTCCGTCCCTTCTCAGGATGTCCGACATCATCTCAATGAGGTCCCTGAAGATATTGATGCGGATGCCCGCGTCATCGATCCTGCCGGCCAGAAACTCGTGTGCCTCGGCCGGGAGTCCCAGGAGGCCTTTAATCACCTTGAAGCCGACGTCGCGAAGATCGATGTAGTCCCTCAGGCGCCCGGGAAGCCTCATTACTGACCCGGCCATTTCGGCCGAAGAGAACTCCGCGGGAACCTCGAGGCCGTGCCGGACCGTCCGCGAAAGTTCCTCTTCCCCGAGCCCCAGCGTTCGGAGTATGGCCGCCATCCTCATCCTGCCCACGGGCCCCGCCTCGTTACGGGCGCATTTCAGCACCGCACGGTCCCTGTAGGCAATTGGATTGATCACATCCACGACAACCGCGTTGAAGTTTTCGACACCGGCACGCTCGAGCGCGGCAAGGCGGTTGTGGCCGAAAACCGGAACCAGGCGCCCGGCCTCCCGAAGAAGGACCGGACTTTCAAGCAGGCCGAAGCGTTCTATTGATTTCACAAGCCCCTCGAGGGGGAGCTTCCTCGACACCCGGTAGGTGGTGCTCGGAAGATCGACCCCGGCCAGGGAAACGGGACGGACGGCGCCGAAAACGCTCGCCATGTTCAGAGGATTCCCCTCAGGTATTCATCGAGCTCGCCTGGATACACCACCATGACCTTCTGCAGTTTTCCGAGGTTGTTTTTGGCGGGCTCGGTCAGGTCGACGGTGGTGACAAAAATGCCCTGTTTGGCCTTGATATCGTTTATGGCCTGGGCGAAATTTCGAAGCGGTATCTCACCCACCATGGTCTTGGACCAGCGCCTGACCCAGATGAGCACCTTTTCCTTCGTGGCGTTGGAGGTGGCCATAAAATCGACACCGTCCGCTTCACGGTATGTCTGCAGTATCTGGTCTACCCGGTAGCCCATCTTCGTGACCACCCTGCTCGCCATAATGCGGAAATTCTCGGTATCAAGTTTCAGGAGTTTTTCGAGCCTGTCTCCGGAGCCCGCCGCCAGGCGCACCTCGCTTTCAACCTCGCGTGCGACGCCGATGCGCGTCGTGACCATGATGTTTTTAATATCCAGGGATCTGTCGCTCTTCAATCCGCAGATCTCCCATATAAAACCCGCCGGGAATGCGCCGGTGCTCCAGTCATCTATCCTGTCCATCACCGAGGCCTCAAAGTCGTCGCGGGACTGCCGGTACCCGCCGTCCATTTCCCTTCGCAGCATGGTCACCAGACGGTTGATCTCGTTATAGGTCTTGTCGATCTGGTACAGCTCGTTCCAGTATTCATAGGCCTTGTTGACCTGTTCGGCTTTGATACACGCGTATCCAAGGTCGTACAGAGCGAGCATTATCTCGCCCTGCGACTCGTTCTCGCGGGCGGTGTGCAGCAGGTCCTCAAAGCCCTTTACCGCCTCGTCGTTCTTTTTCGACTGCACGAGAAGGAAGGCGAGGAGCCGTTTTGCCACGTATCGCACCTCGAACTCCTGGGCCCTGTCGGCGATCGCCGAGGCATGGGGAATTGCCTGCTTGAAGTCCCTCTTCCGCTGGAGAGCGAACGCCATGGCCAGGTTCGCCGCGTCTGAATTCGGACGCAGGGCGAGGGCGGACTTGAAATAATTGATGGCCTCGCCGGTCTTCTGGTTCTGATAGCTCGTAATACCGGCCCCGAACAACACCTCGAAATCCTCTCTGCTGATCTTGACCAGGCGGTCGAAATACTTCTGGGCGAAATCGAACTCCTCCTGCCCGAGGGCGATAAAAGCGACATGATAGAGCGCCTCGGCGTCGGCCGGGTAGACACCGAGTATTTCGAGATATCCGCGGAAGGCCTTCTCGACATCATCCCGCAGATAGTAGGCATGGGCGAGTTTTTTTTGAACGTCCAGCGGCTCTATTTCGTAGGTAAACTTGCCGATTCTCAGCAATTCCTCGAACTGGATTATGGCCTGGTCTATCTCGTCCAGTTTCATGTAAAGTCCGGCCAGCCTGTAGTGCGCCGTCGGGTCGTCGGGACGGTTTTCCAGCACCTTCCGGTATTCTATTACCGATTCCTTCAGCATGCCCTGCTTTTCAAACAGCTCGGCCCTTCGAACCGGATCAAATTTCGGCCGGATATAGACAAGGTAATACCCGACCGCACCCAGGCCGCCGAGGATGATAAGGATGAAGGTAATAAGCATTTTCCAGGTACCCGTTACCGCCCGGCTTAGCGAAAAAATTTCACGATGGTAGGCCAGCCGTTGATCGTTACGGCGTTGCCGAAGTCCTTCTTGATGACAAAATCGCTCTCCTGCCTGATCTTCGCCCTGAATGGCAGGTTGATCATGATCTCGGGCGGGACGAATTTCGGCAGATCGATGAACCTGTACTGCACCTCGCTCCCCGAGGAGACGACCTTGAAGCTTATCGGGCCGAAGCGCGACGGGGCATCCTGTACCACGATCTCCGAGCCCGGGCGAAACCACTCCTCACGCGGCGCCGGCAGCACATCCAGCCGGTTCTCAAAGTCCATAAACAGCATGTTGCGCATCGTCAGGGCGAACGCCGCCATCGCCTCGACCGAATCGCCGTCACCCATTATACCGGCCCCCGAACCGGGGTGAAGTATCTCCTGTAAACAGAAGCGCTTCCCACCCCTTCTCATAAATTCGCTTATAAGCCCGTGATACCGCATATCGCGGCAAAAGATGAGGTTCGAGGCGAACAGGAGGGACAGCACCGTATCCCAGCCACCGAGCGCCCGTACATAGAGCGGCACGCCGCCGTACAGTTCCGCCAATCCGCTGACCATTGTGCCGAGTTCGTCCGTGGAGAGTTCCTCTATCCTGTATGGATAGCCGGCCGCGGCCATGTATCCGGCCGCCCCGCCGCCGTCCAGGCGCTCGTCGGGATTACCGGACACGGCCTTTCCTTCTCCCCCGGGAAACAATGTACGGACCTCCGCGGCTATGATGCCACCCAGCCGCTTCGCCTCTTTCGAGAACCTGTTTTCATCGCCGAAAAGTCCCATACAGCGCGCGAGATAGGAATACTGGCGAAGGGCGTTGCAGATCAACACGAGGTCGTAGACGTGAGGCGAAGCCGTGAGATAAAAGCCGAGGGAGTTGCCTCCCTCACGGCGAGAGACCGATTTAACCCCGCTGGCATAATCGCACAGTGATCCGGCCGCTGTTTTCAGCGCCGCATAACCCTTCCGGAGGTAATCCAGATCGCGCGAGTGGATGAAGCAGTCCGCGAACGCCGAAACAAGGTAGGCGACGCCGATATTCCGCTTAAACGACGGCTCGACGACCCCCTCAAAACGCGGCATGATCGAGCGGATTATTCCCTCGGCTTCCGAATGGTACCCCATCCGGTTGCACGCGCAGACCATAAGGCACGAGCGCTTCATCGCCACCGAATCAAAATCGCGTCTTCCCGCTCCGGTCTCGCGGTTGATCGCGTTGAGCAGGGAAAGCTTGGACGCGTAAAGCCAGCGCACGACCGGTTCTTCCGGGAAGGAAAGTTTAATCCCGCTTTTTATTCTGAGGCCGGCGAAAGCGCCGAATTCCTCGGCAGCGCGCGCGTAATTAAACCGCGAAGGGGCTATCGCGTTCCTCCGCGAAAGGCTGACCCGGAGGTGGATCTTCCGCGAGCCCTTCTGGAGAACGTACCCGAGCGCGAGCGTGGCCATGCCGAACTCGCACGAGGCCTTAAGCGCGTCCCGCGAGCCGGCGACCGGGGTCAGGTCACCGGACAGGCCGGAACCGTTCGTAACGAAATCAGGCCTGGCCTCCATCACCGCGCGTTCTGAACCGTCGATCCTCACCGTTCTCGAGTCCTTTCTGTATTCGATCTCGCCGACCGTACCCAGTAGGGTTGTGTCATACGGTCGAAACACCAGCAGCAGGAGTGCGCCATCGGACTTTTTAGGCAAGAAGGACTCGAGCGCGACAACGGCCTCGTCAACGCCCGTGCGCGCGCCGAACACCGTCTGGGTCAGGCCGAATTCCTTTTCCTTCCATCCGGTTTTTATGATGGAGGTAAGGGGGTCCCGTTCCTGCTCAATCCCGCCGGCAAGATCCTGGGGTCTGAAAACACGTTGCCCGATAACGACCCAGGTTTCCACCGACCATCCCGCGTAGGTTGGAGAGAGCATGCCTGACGTATCGATCCGCAATGCATCGCTCGAGAGAAGGTTGGTAAAATACAACCAGTCCCTGTTGGAGTGATTGGCGAGCTGGGGCGGCAGTATGCCGCTCCCCGATCGGGATGCCCCGTCCGCAAGCCGGTTTACCCAGTACGGCCAGCGGTACGATGAAAACCTCTGAAAGAGAAGATAATTACGAATGCCCGTGCCGATTCCCGCCGTCATCGAGACGAGCTTGTCGCGGTCGATGAAAGCGGGAATGTCACCCGCGAAGCCCCCGCCGACGGCACTGTGGGGCTTTTCGCGCATCCGGAAAATCCCATTAATGCTCATTTGAATGAACCCCGGTTCAGAAATGCCTGAGCGCCTCTTCCTCCGTTTCGTACACTTCGAACATATCCATGAGCTCCACGACCTCGAATATCTTCTTGACCGCGTTATTCATGTTGCAGAGTTCAAGCTTGCGTTTGGATTCCTTGAGCACCCTCATGGTGGAAACGAAGATCCTCAGGCCCGAACTGCTCATATATTCAACCTGTCCCAGGTTGAGAAGCAGGCTGCACTGCGCTTCCTGCTCGATTATCCTGTTGATTTCCTTCTCCACATCGGCGGACACATGGACATCAAGTTTCCCGTGCAGGTAAATTACGATGACGTTATCGACTTTTCTGGTTTTAAGATCCATTTATTCCTCCCCGATTTTAGCCGTTACGCCGCGAAACCGGAACAATCCGGACTCCCCGGATGCAGGACCGGGGTGCGTTTTTCCGGCTTTCGTGATCCCCGGCAATCAGCTCACTCTTCGCCTGAACGGGCGGACTTTCTCGTAATCGCGAGCGCCGCCGCCGTAATGACAAGCACAAACAAAAACATCACCCCCAGCGCCACCGCCAGCGTATGCTGAAAGGCAAGCCCGTTTTTGATAAGAACCCATGACGCCAGAAGCGGAAATAAAATTCCCGTAAAATAAACCAGCCCCCTGTACCTGAGCGGGTCAAAGAGCGGCAGTACCATCGATGCTCCCGCTGAAAACACCATCGCCGCAAAGCCCCGTGTGACAAAATAAAGGGGAGCGACGAAGGCGTCGTATTTGATCTGATTAAACCAGTCCTCGGCCAGCGGCAGACCCAGGAGGGATCCGACGAAAAGCGGCGACAGATAAAATGCGATGCCGGCGGTGATATACAACACACCGCTGACCAGAATGACCACCTGCAGGATGTTCGTCAGCTTCGAACGCATCGATCTCTCCTTAGTCTGTTTTCCGCACCGGATACGGCGCCCCGAGGGCCGGCCATTCCGTTAATGTTACAGTCCGTGTTCCTTCAACAATTTATTCGAGAGCTCGTCCGAAAGTTCCAGTATTTTTTTCAAATTATACTCGCTTTCGTCGATTTCAATTACGATGTTTTTCGATGTAATTCCGCCAGGACGGCCTTCCGGCAGTAAAAGAGAGCAATGGTCCAGATAACGGTCGTAAAACTTTAAAACCCGCCTGTCGCGGAAGCGGAGCCTGCCCCGGTTTCGCACCGATACCGAGAGAACCTCGTCAACGTCGGTACGGAGCAGTTCCTCGGGGCGCACCCTTCTCCGCGGGAAGCCGGAGTGATACAGACCCCCGGCAATCCCCACGGACTCGCAGACCGGATGGAGCATAAACGAGGCCGCCATGCATTCCGCGAGGCCGCCCGTACTGAAGACGCGAACCCCCTCCCCGCGCTCGTCCGCCAGCATGGCAGTGGGCAGGCTCCTGAGCATCTCGATGCGGGCCGAACCGGCCAGTTCGCGGGCATGGCGGGCCGCTCCAGCGCTCTTGATGATGAACTCATCGGGAAAGGTGATGCCGAGCATGGCGTTGATGCGTTCCTCCGAGAAAAAAGACTCCACCGCTTTAAGAAAGGATTCGTCATCCTCCATAAGCGCGTAAAGAGCAGCGAGACAGTAGCTCATGCCGGAAGAATAAAGAAGGTCGACTTTCCTGCCGGCACGCTGGTAGGCCGCGAGAAAACCCGCGTAGGCCACGGAATCGGCGAGTCTCGTTTCAAGCACCATGCCGCGCTTCCTGCCCCGTATGAACTCCATGAACTCCGCGGCGTTCTCGCCGCCGGTGAGCTCCTTCAGGGTTTCGTGCGCGGGGGCCTTTTTCGTAACGCCAAGGTCCTCGAGAATAATGCCGCCCTCGAACGAACGCGTGGAGCGCGCGTGGAAGGCGTTGAGCGTGTACAGTACCCGCTGCCCATCGCGAAGGCCCGAGTCGAGCAGCGGATAGAGCGCCCTCCGTTCCTTCGGGCTCGTTACAATCGGGAAGATGACATCGGACAATTCGAAGACCCTGTCGCGCAGTTCGTCGTCGCGCCCGGACAGGTCTATGACGATAAACCGGTATTCCCGCGACAGCGCGAAGAGGATAGGCGAGAGTATTTCCGGGTTGACCCTGACCCTGGAGCCAAAGGCGATGTTCATGAGAGAGAGGTTGTCGTCGACCGATTCGATACGCTCATCAATGAACAAATCGGCGGCGAGGTCCTCCTCGTCCTTCTGGGATACGGCCGTGGTGATCTTTCTTTCAAAGATATTGAACACCGAGTCGCCGGTATACGATACGTCGAGAATTATCGTCTTCCCCTCGCGTGCGCAGCAAAGGCCGAGAAAAGACGAGAGCAGGGACTTCCCCGAAGCTTCCGTCCGGCCGAACACCGTTATAATCCGCGCCGCCCTGCCACCGTACTTCTTTGCCACGGACGAGAGCTCGAATCCCATCGCGCCGACGGTGCGCAGATATCCGCGCATGGCCTTGTAGGAATTGAGGAAAAAACGGTAGACGCTTTTAACCTCGAACACAAAGAGAGATGAATCAACGAGCGCCCGCACCTGCCCGCGGTGTCGGTTCTGCGTAAAGGGGATGTCGCCGAAGAACGAGCCCGGCGCCATGCAGACGACCTCGCCCCGTCCGGGGGCTTCCATCTCGAAGAGCCCCGTTATCACCACGCCGAGGGAGTTGTCTCTGCCGGGATCGAAAATCTTTCCGCGCTGAACGTTAACGATTCGCCCGGCGCCGCGCAGACGTCCGATTTCCTCGTCCCTGCAATGGCGGAAGAGGGGAATGTCGCTCAGGATATGATCGATAAAATCCATTCGCCGTTTCGCTTTTCAGGCTTCGGCGGATTTCAACAGCCGGACAATATCGGCCTTGCCGAGAAGATCGATGGGCCGCGTACTCGCGAATTCGGCCGCCATCTGCGAGTAATCGCCGGTGCTGACGACTATGACGCGCGTGGCATTGCGCGGCTTCATGCTTTCGTGGAGTTTCCTTAGCAGCTTGTCCGACACCGTTTCGGTCGTGCGCAGGATGCGCACGATCCTGTTGCTCATGCGGGTGTTACGCCATTTCCCTTCGGTCTCGGTGGCGAGGATGTCTATCTCGGAATCGCTGATTATCTCTATGTCCATGACGGTAAGCCCCAGCGATTCGGCTATCTTTCTGCAGGTGTGCTCGAACTGGGCGAGCCCCGCTATCATGAAGTCCTTGACACGGTCGTCCTGCCTGAAGTCCGAATACGCGCGCAGCTTTTCCTGAACATCGCGGAAATTCTTGTTCACCGAGGCGATCTGCTCCCAGTTTGAGATCGCCGACTGCAGATCGCGCACGTTTTCCTGCGACGAGGCCAGGAAGTAACGCAGGTTGAGTTCGGTATCGCTCCCCCGCTTGGCATACTTGATCCCCCGCTCGAACTCGATTATCGCTTTGGGGAAAAGCTCTTTCTCGTGATAGCAGGTGCCCTTGGCCAGAAAGCACTTTACTTTTATGTCCTCGCTCTTCTGAGCGGTCTCGAATTCCTTGATCGCCCACTCGTAGTCGCCGACCTGCCGGAGGACCAGGCCGAGGAAATAATGGGCCTTGAAGTTACCCTGGTCTATCTTGATTGCCTCGAGGAACATCTGCTTGGCCTCGTTATAGGAGGCGTTGCGGTAAAGCACCTGGCCAAGGTAATAATATGACATGTCGTGTCGGTTGTTGTTGGCGATGCTTTTCTTGAAGTACGCGGCGGACCTGTCGATCGCCCCCGAGTCGAAAAGCATCATGCCGAGCTGAAAGAAATTTTCATAGTTTAAAGGGTCTATCTTTGTAAGAATGAGGTATTCCTTTTTGGCGTCCTCGACGGCGTTACGCTCCCTGAATATCCTGGCGAGCTTCGAGCGCACGTTCACCTCGTTCACCTTGTCATCGAAGCGCGAGATCTTGAGCACCTGGCGGTATTCGAGGATTGCGAACTGCGGGTTGTTTTCCCTGATATACGCTTCAGCCAGAAGGTAATGCGCATAAGCGTTGCGGTCGTCCTTTTCAAGTATCGCGTTCAGCTTTTTGATTGCGAGTTTCGTCTGCCCAATCTCGATCATCTTGGCTATTTCTTCGATCTTGCGGGGAAAAATGTAGGTGCTGAAGATGTAAAGGCCGAAAATGCTGAGCATTATGAAAAAGACAAATATTATTACATAGGTCACTATCATCGTCTTTATCTATACCCCGGCTGTTTCGGTCGACATTCAGGCGTCACGGCGCTGCTCGCGAAGAAGCCTGTTCTGCTCCTCGAGCGCGCTGATTTTGGAAAAGGCTTCCATAAGCTCCGACCTGCCGAGCTGGGAGACGCTTTCCTGCGCACGGGCCGTCTCGGTCGCGAGCTTCAACTCCACACGCGAGTATTCCACTATATTTTCGTACATCGAGATAATCTTCTGCGCGTTATCGAGCTCCATTTCGTTGAGCTTGAGGACATTTTCATAACCGCTTACCATTTTCCGGTAGTGTTCAAGCTCGCCCTTCAGGTCTTCAATCTCCTTTTTCAGGCCTGCCACGTCCTCGCTCATCGTCACACCTCGATGTCCTGTTAATAGGTTCGGCACGTATCCGTCGATTGTTCATCGTTTTCCGGCCCGCGGCCCAGGCGCCGTTGCCAAGAAATTAATATTGACAAATGCCCCACCACCGGCCCATTATCCTCAACGTTCAAAACGAACGGAAGCACCCGGGGGCGTAGCTCAGTTGGGAGAGCGCTTGAATGGCATTCAAGAGGTCAGGGGTTCGATTCCCCTCGTCTCCACACCCTCCCGAGTATGATCACAATTCCGGCGCACTGTCAAGATAATTACTTCCCGCCCGGGGTCCGTTCAATCCGGTGGATTACGAGGCCGCTGCGAAGCTTCGGCTCAAACCAGGTCGATTTGGGCGGCATGAGGCCCCCGTTGTCGGCGACTGCTATGAGCTCCTCTATCGATGTGGGATAAAGCGAAAAGGCCACGGCGAAACCCCCTTCCCGCACCAGCCTTTCGAGCTCGGCGAGCCCCCGCATCCCTCCAACAAAATCTATGCGCATATCCTTCCTTGGGTCGCCGATTCCAAGCAGTGGTTCGAGCACAGTGGTCTGTAAAACGGAGACGTCCAGACGCGCGACGATATCGCCCTCCGGCTGGAAGCGGGGGGCGAGGAGCATCCACCGCCCGCCGAGGTACATGCAGAAGCGACGGGGCCCCGGCGGTGTTCCGGATGCGGTCTCTTCTATGGAGTAGCTCCGGCCGAGCCGTTCGAGAAATTCGTCGGCGCTCTGGCCGTTGAGATCGCGCACCACCCGATTGTACGGCAGGATTTTCAACTGGTCGTGAGGAAAGACAACGGCGAGAAAGCGGTTGTACTCCTCCTCGCCGGTATGGTTCGGATTGGCCTTCCGGCGCTCCAGGCCGACCTTGACCGCCGAGGCGGCCCGGTGATGACCGTCGGCGATATACACCGCCCGCGAATGTAAAAGCTCTTTAAACGAAGCGATGAGTCCGCCGTCATCTATGCGGCGAAGGATATGGCGTATGCCGTCTTCGGCGGTAAAATCGACCTCGGGGGCGGCTTCCAGCGCCCGGGTGAAAAGCGGCCGGCCAGCGCCGTTCTCGCGGTAGAAGGTGAAGACCAGTCCCGTCTGCGCGCTCAGGTTGTCAAGATGGCGCATCCTGTCGCGCTCCTTGTCCTCGCGGGTGAGCTCGTGCTTCTTTATCCGGTCTTCGAGGTAATCGTCGATTTCAAGACAGCCGACGATTCCAGTCTGCTCGCGTCCGCCCATGACAAGGGTATACAGGTACAGGCCCGGCCTCTCATCGCCGCGCAGCACGCCATTGCCGATAAACCGTTCGAAGTTCTCCCGGGCCTTCGCGTAGACGCTGTCGTCGTACAGCGAAACGCCCGCGGGAAAATCGATCTCGGGCTTTGATATATGGAAAAAGCTGTGCGGCCTGTCTTTCGCGATCGCGCGCGCCTCCTCCGATGAAACCACGTCGTACGGCAGCTCAGCCACCTGCGGCGCGAGCGCCCTTTCCGGACGCAGACCCGCGAATTCCCGTATTCTTGCCATGTTTTTCAGGTTCTCCCGATTATATATGCCGTCCGACCGACCCGCCGGGGGATGGTGAGGTGCAGTTCGCGGGTCAATCCGCCATTCGTGGCGATAAATCCGCTGAACGACCACCGGTCTTTCGACTCGTTCTGTAATCCGGCAATTGTGCCGGTGCGAGGCTTTTTTTCAAGAAATAATTGGCGTGCGGACGCGCTCTGCCGGCGATATCCGTGTAACAATCCGGCGGCCCGGAACACCGAACAGGAGGCCGCCGTCGGGCCCATTCCCCTTCGAGAGAGGCTTCATGGATTACGTCGGCATTATCTTCATAATCGGGCTCGTCATACTGGTGCACGAGGCGGGGCACTTCGCGGCCGCGCGTCTTTCCGGGATTCCGATAGCGCTATTCTCGGTCGGATTCGGGCCGAAACTCATCGCGTTCAGGCGCGGAGAGACCGAGTACCGGCTGTCGGCCGTCCCCCTGGGGGGGTACGTGCTTCCGGCGATCGAGGACGAAAATGAGTTCTTCGCGATCCCCGTTTCCCGCCGCCTTGTTATGACGCTCGGCGGCCCGGCCGCGAACGTGGCGATGACGCTTGTGCTTCTGGGGATACTGAACGCCGCGGCCGGCGGCACCTCGTTTACCGGCACGTTTCTGAAGCCATTCGAACAGACGGCGGTGATGGGCCTGCGCATTCTCGACGCGTTCGGCCGGCTTTTCTCGGGCGGCGGCGAGTTATCCGGCATAGTCGGAATAGTGGCGCAGGGCACGGCGTTCGTCGGCGGAAGCGCCGTCAAGGCCGCGCAATTCGCGGCGGTGCTGAGCCTCAACCTGGCGATCTTCAACCTGCTGCCACTGCCCGCCCTGGACGGAGGAAAAGCGCTCCTCTATCTAATGGAGAAAGTGCATCCGTCGGCGGTAAAGGCCCACGTGCCGCTTGCTATCACCGGCTGGGTGCTCATACTGGGGCTCATGCTGTATACGACCTGGGCCGACGTGCTGCGCTACGCGGCCGGCTGACCGACGGCGGGACGAATCCGCGGCCTTTACTCGAAGGATTCCCCGTGCATGGTGGTAAACCGTTCTATACGGTAGCGCTTCTTTCCGGCCGGGATATCGATTTCGACCTCCTCACCCGCGCCCCTGTTATTCAGCGCCATACCAACGGGTGACGAAAGCGAGATCTTTCCCTCCGCGGGCTTCACCTCGTTCGGGGAAACGAAGGTGAACTCCATCACATCCTCGGATTCCAGGTCGAGAACCGTGACCGTCGAGCCGAACCCGATACGGTCTTTCGAGATGTCGGATACGCTGAGGTTGCTGAGCTGGCTGAGTTGACTGCTGAGCTGGGTGATGCGCGCGTTTAGAAATGACTGACGTTCCTTGGCGGCGTGGTACTCGGCGTTCTCCTTCAGATCGCCGTATGCGCGCGCTTCCGCGATCTTCTTGGGAAGCTCGACCTTGAATTCGTACTTGAGCTGTTCGAGCTCCTCGCGCATCTTCCGCTTTTTCAGTTCGATGTCATCACTCATTACGCCGCTCCTTTTTATTGTGATGGCCCACGGTCGTACGATTGTCCGGTCTTTGCGGATTAAAAGCCAGCCTTTTTTATGTCCCGGGCCCTCATCCCCGTCAACCGTCCGCCCCGCCGTCCCCGAGCACGCGAATCATCACCGGCTGGAATGACTTCGCGCGCGCAAGGATGGCCGAAACCGCCTTGACGATCCCGAACGAGAGCGCGAAACCCCCGGCACCGAAGAGCGCGGCGGCGATATCCGCGTCCATCTTCAGACGCGGGGCGAGCAGCATTCCCGCGAACATCCCGGCGATGAGGGCGGCCACGGGAAACGCGTACAGGAGCAGGCTCATCCGTACGACCGCGCCCGGGGCGATCGCGAACTCGATGGTGTCACCCATTCGGCCCCCGGCGCGGTTTTCGATCCACAGCCGCCGCTTCGATTCACCCCCGATAAGCGAGCACGAACCGCGCGACGAGCATGCCGCGCAGGCCTCGCCCGCCGACGCCTCCACCAGCGCCATCTTCCCCCTGATCTCGACGATGATTCCGCACTCCATGTCCATCCGTTTCCACCACCATTCGATCAGGCGTGCGACAGGAACTCGCGCACGAAACCGGGCGCCGGATCGTTCTGAATCTCAACGGGTGTCCCCTCCTGCTCGATCCTGCCTTCATTAATTATAACTATTTTCGTTGCCATTTCAAAGGCCTCGCGCTGGTCGTGCGTTACGTAGAGGATCGTTATTCCAAGCGCCCGGTGCAGGTCGCGGATCTCACGGCGCATCTCCGCGCGCAGACGGGCGTCCAGGTTCGAGAGCGGCTCGTCGAGGAGGAGCACCGGCGGCTCCATCACGAGGCCGCGCGCAAGCGCCGTGCGCTGCTGCTGCCCGCCGGAGAGCTGGTGCGGATAACGGCCTGCGAGCTCGTCCATATGCACCAGATCGAGCGTCTTCATCACTCCCTGCGCACGCCGTTTCCGGTCCATGCCGCGGACTTTAAGCGGGTATTCGACGTTCTCGAAAACGGTCATGTGCGGCCAGACGGCATACGACTGAAAGACCATGCCGAAACGGCGTTTTTCGGGCGGGATGTTGACGCCCGGCCCGTACAGCACTGTTTCGCCGAGCACGATCTCCCCCGCCGAGGGTGTTTCGAGCCCCGCGATAAGACGAAGCAGGGTGGTCTTGCCGCAGCCGCTCGGCCCGAGGAGCGAAACGAACGAGCCGTCCGTTACGACGACATCCATCGGCGCGAGCACGTCCTTTTCGCCGAAGCGTTTTGCCACACCCTTGAGGCGAAGGTCGCTCATTATCTACCCTCCAGAATTTCCTCGGCCTTACGGCCCCGCATAAAAAACGCACCCAGGAGCGCCGCGCTGAGCAGTATCCACGCAAGCGCCGCCGCCGACGGCTGGTCGGCATACTCCTGCAGCTGGAAGAGCACCGTGCCCATCGTCGCGCCGCCGGGCCCCGTGAGGAGCACGCTCATGGTGAGCTCGGTGAACATGGGAAGCGCCGTGAGAAACCAGGCGGCGATCACGGTCCGCGACAGAAGGGGGAACCAGATGGTACGGAGCAGGATGAAGGTCGTCGCTCCGCTCACAACGGCCGCCTCCTCGAGCGAGGGGTGCACCTGGCGGTAGGCGGCGGCGAGCATGCGCGCGCTTACCGCTGAGTACTTCAGGGCGTAGGCGAACCCCATCCAGAAGACCGGCGAGTCGAACGACAGGCCGAAGCGGCCCATGGCGGCCGCCGCCCAGGTCGAAACGAAAATCAATAAAATGGCGATCACGGTTCCCGGGGTCGAGAACGGCACCCCCATGGCCTCGATGATCCAGCCGGCCGCGCGGCTTCCCCGGCGCACCGCGGCGAAGGCCAGCAAAAACCCTGCGCCGACCACGAACGTCGCGACCGAAATCGAGAGCGCTAGAGAATTGACGAGCGCCTCGCGGAACTCGGGAAGGTTAAGGACATACTCCAGGTTTCGCATGGTCCACGCGGACGGAGCGTAATCACCCGCCACCGGCGCCATGGCCGAGAAGGCAAGCGCGCCCCAGGGGAGCGCCACGGCGGCGGCGAAAACGGTCCAGGTGACCGCGGTAAATGGAACGCGCCCTCTACCCAGGCGCACAAGCCCCGGGCGCGAAACACGCGAGCCCGTGATCGCGCCCCCGCGGCGGCGTTGCAGCGCGACGAGCCGGTTGGAGAGCACGAGCACCAGCATCGCCATGAAAAGGAGCAGCAGCGAGAGCCTGAGCCCCGCGGCAATGCCCGCCATACCCCCCAGCTTGAACTGCGAGTAGATGAGCGTGGTGAGCACGAACTGCCGCACCGGCATGCCGAGCATGGCGGGAACGCCGAAGGACGAGAGCGTATAGAGAAACGAAAGGCACATCCCGTTTACCATGGGCGGCCACAGCAGCGGAAAGCTGACGTCGCGGAAAACGCGCCAGGGCCTGGCGCCGCTCATGCGCGCGGCCTCCTCGAGTGAGGGGTCCATGCGCTCGAATCCGGCCTTGAGCTCCAGATACGGGAAGGCAAAGGCGACCGTACTCTCCACCAGCACCATCCCGTGGAACCCGTATACGCCGCTTTCGGGAAATATCTCCTTTATGGCGCCGACGGCGGGATTGCCGAGCACGATCCAGGCCATCCCCAGCAGGTATGCCGGGATGGCGTAGGGCATGGAGAAGAGGCCCGAAAGCGCCCTGCCCCCGCCTATGTCCGAGCGCGTCACGAGCCAGGCCACGAGGCAGCCGGCGGCGCCGGAGATGAACGCAACGGCCAGGCTCAGCGAGAGCGAGCGCAGGAGCGCATCGATCACCGCCGCGTTGGAGATTCCGTCGGCGAACATATCAGCGGAGTACGGTCTCGGAAAATTTCGATTTGATCGCCGCGCGCTCTGCGTACATCTGCGCGAGGATTTCCGTCGACCAGGGCATCATGGTGGACCTGAGCTCCGCGTAGGAACGCGCATGATCGGGTGACGGCGCTGACTCGATCAGGGAATACATGGACCCGCGAACTATTGCCTCCTGGGCCTCTTTCGTAAAGAACCAGTCATAGGCACGTTTCGCCATTTCGGGATTGCGCGAGTCGCGGAGAATGGCGATGGGACTCAGCACCGGGATGGTGCCGTCGGCGGGATACACGGGCCGGACCGGCGAGCCCTTGTCCCACGCCTTGAGCACGTTTTCCAGCAGCACGATCCCGACCGGCCGCTCCCTGGTCTCTATGCGGGTGATAACGGAGCTGTTGCCTCCCGCGGCGATGATATCGTTAGCCCTGAGCTTCTCGAAATAATCCCAGCCGTACAGCTTCTGTAACAGGGCTATTGCCGTGAAGCTGGAGCCCGACTCGAGCGGATTGGGCATGGAGATCAGCCGTTTGTAACGGGGATCGGCAAGGTCCTTCCAGGTCTTCGGCAGATCGGCTTCGTTGGTGAAATACCGCGAGTTATACCCGATCACCATCACCGGAAGCCTTACCCCGGCGAACGCCCCGTCCGGATCGACGTAGATCGGCGGAATGGCCTTTGAGGCCGGGCTCGTATAGGGGAGAAGTTTTCCGTCCTGTTTTAGTTCATAATACCAGAACGGATCGCTGGTAAGGATAAGGTCCGCCCGCGTCGCTCCCGCGGCGAGCTCGGCGTTCACCTTGCTGGCGATGTTCTCGCTTCCGCTCTGGAACCACAGTACCTCCACGTCGGATGGAAGCGCCTTCCGAAGCGGTTCGCGCATCGTTTCGATCACTTCCTTATAGATGCTGGTGTAAATCCATATCTTCTTTTTCCCGGAACATGACGTCAGCGCTATGGTCGCGATGGCGATAACGATTGCTAGCGTCGTTGCTTTTTTCATGCACCGCCCCTCCGGTCTTTGATTACCTGTGAAACAGCCGAATATCCCGCGATTGAAGAGCCCTTCACCCGCCATGTGCCGGGTGCGGGCCGTCGCGCCCGGATTCAGTGGACACTCAATCGAAATCGACTTCGGATGCCACAATCCAATCCTCACAATTTATTAATTGCAAGGACTTAATTCCCCCACAGTGCGTCGCGCAGTCCCGAGGTGCGCCTTACCGGTGTCTCAACCGCCGAGGCCAGCACGTCGGCGGGCGACCATATCTCGAGCGATCGCCGGGCCCTGGTAACTCCCGTGTAAACCAGCTCCCTAGTGAGCACCGGCGAGGTTTTCTCCGGCATGATCAGCACCACGCGGTCAAACTCGGAGCCCTGGCTCTTGTGGACCGTCATGGTGTAGACGGTTTCGTGTTCCGGGAGCAGGCGCGGCATGAGGGAGCGCGCCCCGCCATCCCTCGAGGGAAACCATGCGCGCAGCCCGTCGGCCCCGTCGAGTATGACACCGATGTCACCGTTAAAGACCCCCAGGGAATAATCGTTTCGTGTTACCATCACGGGGCGGCCGGCGTACCAGCGCTGGCGCGGATCGATGATCCCCTCGTCGCGGAGCATCAGTTCGGCCGAATCGTTCAGTCCCTCTACACCAAGCGCACCGCGCCGAACGGCGCAGAGCAGGGCCTGTTCGCCCATGCGCGGAAACACTTCCAGCGGCTCGCATTCCGCGGCGATGGCCGCGAGGCCCTGCAGTGCGGTTTCGCGTAGCACGCGGCCGAGCGTTTCCGCGCCAACGTCCTCCCGTATCCTGACCTCGTCAACGCCCGAGCGCAGTATTCGCAGGACCTCGCCGGCGCTCCCCTCGCGCACCGCCCGGGCGAGGGCGCCGATTCCACCCGTTTCATCGAAGCGGTAGCTCTTTTTCAATACTACAATCGAATCGGCGACCGGCGGTACGTCCTCGCGCGACGCGGGCGGCGGATCCTTCGTCAGTCCGGCCAGAGCGGCCGCGAAGCGCTTCGAGTAATACTGCTCGGCGCCGGTGTTGCAGATGTCGCCCAGCACGGCCCCCGCCTCCACCGAAGATAGCTGATCGCGGTCGCCAAGCAGGATAAGCCGCGCGTCCGGCAGCAGGGCATCCGCAAGCTTCGCCATAAGCGGCAGGTCGGCCATGGACGACTCGTCCACGACGAGGACGTCGTATGGAAGCGGGTTGCCGGCGTTATGCCTGAAATAGGGCGTGCCCGGAAGGCTTTTGAGGAGTCGGTGCAGCGTAAGGGCCTCTGTCGGAATGCACTGTTTTACGGCGGGACCGCAGGGAAGTGCGTCCACTGATCCGCGCACGGCCTCCTGGAGCCGCACGGCCGCCTTGCCGGTCGGAGCCGCGAGCGCCGCGCGCATGCGTCGCCCCGATGCGAGGGCCTGCTCCGCGAGGAGCGCGAGTATCCGCACGACGGTGGACGTCTTGCCGGTTCCGGGACCGCCCGATATAACGACGAAAGACTTCATTACGGCGACGGCGGCCGCGAGGCGCTGCAGATCGGGCCCGCTGCCGGCGGTTCGGGTGAACATACGTTCGAGCCCTTCGCCGAGAAGCGCGGCATCGCAGTCATCGCGCGCGCGGGAGCTCATCCGCGTGATCGCCCCGGCAAGGGTGTTCTCGTATTTCCAGTAACGATGGAGATAGAGCCGCCCCTTCGCGTCGAGGATGAGCGGCCGGAATTCGCCCGGTGCGCCGACAACGGGAGATCTGCGGAGCGCTTCGATCCAGCGCCCGGGGTTTTCCGGGAGCAGTTCGGGCGGATACTCCGAAAGGCCTCCCCCCGCGGCGGCGGCAATGTCGAGGCATACGTCACCGGCGGCCGTCCGGTTGCTCGCCAGACGGGCCGCAATGGCCAGCAAAGTGCCGTCACCGCCGGCCAGACGGCACATGAGGCCGGCGAAGGCGTTATCATACGCGCTGAATATGTCTTCCCGCGGTATCATCGCACGGCCTCCCCTTCATCGAAATAGCGCCCGAGCGATTCGATCAGGCCGGCCGTCGGAAGGTCGAAGAAAACCCCGGGGCGCGATGAGTCCGAAGGGTCCATGCCGCGGACAAAAAGATAAAAGACCCCGCCGAAATGACGGGCGTATTCGTATCCCTCAAGACGAAGCGCGAGATATCGATGCAGCGCGACGGCATACAGATGGTACTGGAGTATATAATGGTGCCGTGTCATCTCTCCGGCGATTCGGCCGGCCGAATAGTCCCGGGGCGAATCCCCCAGGTGGTTGGATTTCCAGTCAAGCAGGTAATAGCGGCCTCCGTGCGCGAACACCATGTCGATAAAACCGCGCAAGAACCCCTTCACCGGCCGGAAGCCGAGCCTCGCGATTGAGGCCGCGAAATCACCGACGAGGCCGCTCCCTCCCGCGCCTTCGAACACGCGGCCGATCCCCGCCGGGGTGACGCTTGCCAGCGGCAGGGTGAATTCGAGCTCATGCAGGCGGTCCGCCCGGCCAAGCGATTCCAGAAGGCAAACGCCGCCGTTAGCCCCGAGCGGAGCGCGCAGCACCGACGAGGCCATGCCAAGGAGCGCATCGGTCCAGGCAGTATCGAAGCCATGCAGTTCGAGTTTCCCGCGGACCGTACGCTCCGACGCCGCCCGGTCACCGAGCGAGAAATCGATATCCTCGAACACCGAGTGGATGCAGCTTCCCGCGCGGGCGCCCCGCGGAAAGGCGAAGATGCTTCCCGGCTCCGGCCTCCCCGGCCCGGCCGGCCGCAGGTATTCGCGGTCGTAATCGCGCTCGGAGCCGGCGCCCTGCGCGAGCGCGCTGAAGCTCGTCACCCGCCGCCCGCCGGCGATGACGCTTCCAAAAGTTCTGCACCGCAGTTCCGGACCTTTCGCGCGCACCGGCCTGTAGACGCGCGCGCCTTCTACCGGGATCTCCGCAATCTCGAAACAACCGGGGAACGGCTCCGAGAGTGCTTTGAGCGCGCGCATCATCACGGCGTCGTCGAGGCTCTTTACATGGGCCGCGAGCTTCTTTTCCATATCGTCCCCGTCAAGATCGCCGGGGTTATGGAACAGGTATGCGGGAGCCGATGCAAAACTGTTGTTGATGCGCCCCCATACCAGGTAACAGCGCCGCTTCGCCCGAGTTACGGCCACGTAGAGGAGCCTGAGGTTTTCGGCGAGCTGTTCGCGGGACGCGGCCTGCCGGCCCTCCCCGCTTTCATCCTCCGCTCCGCCGATGTTGAATACGGGGCGGTTGCCGTGCGAGGGATCGTGATAGAGAAATGGATCGCCGATTTCCCGTGTATCCCAGGTGAACGGACAGAAGACCACGGGGAATTCGAGCCCCTTGCTCCGGTGCATCGTGATGAGCGTGACCGCGTTCTCGTCGGTCTCAAGTCGGAGCTGGTGCTCATCGGCGCCGTTGGGCTCGTCCGATCCGGCGATACTCCCGCAGAGCCACTTGATGATGCCGTCACCGCCCAATCGCTCCTCGCGCTGGGCCCGGTGCAGCAGCTCGGCCAGATGCAGGACATTGGTCAGCAGGCGCTCCCCGTCCGGCCTGCGGAGCAGGCGCTCGTGGACCCGCTCGCCGCGCAGGAGCGAGTGAAACATCCTCATGAATCCGTGCCGCTCCCATGTTTCGTGGTAACCGAAAAATCGTTCGATCTCCTTTTCCCACGCGCGCTCGTCGAGCGAGAGTCGAGCGATATCGTCTCCGGTCATCCCGATGATATCGGTCGCCAGGGCGGCGCGCAGAAGGCGAGCGCTCCCGGGATCGTTAACGGCGCGCAGTACGTGCAGTACCTCCGCCGCCTCGACCGACGCTAAGACGCTCTCGGTGCCATAGAGCACCGAGGGGATGCCGACCGCCCGCAGCGATTCCTGCATCTCACGCGCCTGGCGCCTGGTCCGGACCAGCACGGCGATGTCCCCGGGTGCGTACAGTCCTCCGGAAACCAGCTTCACCGTTTCCGACGCGATCGCGGAGACGGTCATCCCGCGCGCCAGTTCCTTGCTGACGGCCTTGCCTTCGACGGCCGAATGACGGGATGGGATGAACCAGATCCGCATCCCCGGCGAATCATCGGCGCCGTCGCCCTTCCGGGCAGAGACCGCCGAAACGGGAGTAAAGCCGATCTCGGGAAAAACGAATGGATCGCGGACCCGCGAGAAAATCGCATTCACCGCACCGACCAGCTCCGGCGCCGAGCGACGGTTTACATCCATGGTGGCCTTCGTCCCCGCCGATGCGGCCGCCTTCATATAGGCGAATATGTCGGCCCCGCGAAACCCGTAGATCGCCTGTTTCGGATCACCGATCATGTAGAGCAGCGATTCGCCCGCACCGAAGATCGTCGTGAAGATGGAATACTGGATCGGGTCGGTGTCCTGGAACTCGTCGATCAGCGCGGCGGCATATCGGCGCCGCACCGAGCGCGCGAGGGCCGAGCCGCCGCCTCCACGAAGGGCCTCGTGCATGCCCCGTATCAGATCGTCGAACGAGCGGACGGCACGCAGCTCCTTTCTGCGCTGAAGCTCGCGCCGTACATAGTCGAGAAATTCCTTTTTTAATGATATGAGATAGCCGTCGAAGCGACGGTGCGCCTCATCACGCAGGCTCAGAAATTCATCGCAGAGCGCCATGACGGGCGGAAGCGCAATGCTCCTGCCCTTCCTGACGGCCTTTTCGATCGATGCGGAGCGGAATTTATCCAGATCCTTTATGGCGAGCGGGAGCCCCCCTGCGACACAGGCATCCATCCGCTCCATTATCCGGTTTATGATCGTCTCTGAATACATGTTCGCCTTCAGCACCTCATCACGCATCGCTTCCAGCAGAAAGCCCTCGGCCTGTGAACGCTCCGCGCGCCACGATTCGCAAAAACGGGCGTACCCATCATCCAGGCGTCGTGCAATTTCGAGCATGCCGCCCTCGTCGATGCCGGCGGTTCCGCCCTCCAGAATATATTCCGGATCGAGCGGCCGCTTTCGCGCGAGAAGCGCGAAATACTCCGGCAAAACACCTCCGGCAGAGGAGAACTCGACAAAGGACAGCGGCGCACCGTACAAGTTCTTACGGAAGAAGTCCGCCGCGATGTCGTCGATCATCTCCGAGTCGGCGGCCTCGAGCTCCGACTCGAAGAGCACGCCGCTCTCGAAGGCGTTCTCGAGCAGGGCGCGCTGGCAGAAGGAATGGATGGTGAAGATGGAGGCCTCGTCGAAATTCCGTATGGCGCGGGAAAGCCGCTCGCGCGCCTCCGAATCGGAGCCGAAGCGCTCCACGAGCGCGTTCTGCAGTGGATCGTCCGCGTATTTTTCCCTGATTTCGAGGAGGTCCCGTCCGCATCCCCCGCGGCAGTCCGGGTCGTCGAGCATGGAGAGCGTCGCCCGCAGGCGGCCGCGCAGGCGTTCGCGAAGCTCGCCCGTGGCCGCCACCGTGAAAGTGACAACAAGGATGTTCTCCACCTCGAGCGCCTTCTCGAGGATGAGGCGGAGATAGAGCCCGGAAATGGCGTAGGTCTTGCCCGTGCCGGCGCTCGCCTCGATCAGCACGGTCCCGGAAAGAGGGCTTTCGATGATGTCGAAACGCGACGCGGCGCTCATCGCTCCTCCTGAAATTTCAGCAGGGGATCGTACACGGTCCGCGCGAGCCGGATAAACTCGTCCTTAAAGAAGTCTTTGTGGAAAGGATCCATTTTGCGGAAACAGCGCTCGGTATAGGGATCGCTCAGATCGCCCCTTACGTAATAGTTACCCTCAAACAAAGACCGCGCTTTGGCGAGCGCGTTGTCGACCGAGCGGCTTTTGGCGTATTCCTTCGCGAACGCGAGCGAGGCCTCGGGGAAAAACGGGACGATGGTGCGGCGTCCCCTGCCGTATATTTCCGCAAGCTTCTTTAAATGCGCGCGGCACGCGCCGCCGTTCTTCATCTCGATAACGGCCGGCGCATCGTTGTTTCTTCCGACGAGATACAGGGCCGGATGCGCGGCGGCGTCCGCGCGGCAGGACGCCGCGCAGTGCACGATCCACGCGCGAATCCGGTCGGTCGCTTTAATTGATGCGTAGCGGTGATGGACGATCCCTCCCGGGAAGACGCGGTCGATCCTGCCGGCAAGCGTACGCCCTTCGATCCGCAGTTCAAGATCGAACGGCGGAAGCTTCTCGCCTCCACGCAGGCCGGCGACGGCGCGCGCGAACGAGCGAACGCCGGGGAGCATCCGGCGGAACGCATGCTCCCCGAGTGAGCCGTGCGGCAGCATCCCCATCGCCCGAAACGCCTCGTAGAGTCCGGCCGGATCCGCGCCGCGGAGCGCCTCGTCGACCATGCGCGCCGCGAGCGTGTACGAGTCGAGACCATCGAGGGCGAAGGATTCGCTGTCGCCGGGGATCTCTCCGGGAGTATCGAGCCATATCCCGAGCGTCCGGTTGAGCAGATGGCGCGCCGGGTTTTGAAAAAAGTCCAGGAGGTCCGAAAGCTGAATTGCGGTGTCGGTGCCCTCCGCCGTCTCACCCGTTATGAACGGGCCGTATTCCGACGCCTCGCCGTTAAAGCTTTCGGCCGCGGAACACAGCTCCGAGGCGTAGCTGTACATCTTGCGGTCGCCGGAGAAATAAGCCGGGCTGAATAACTGCAAGCGGTGTTCGGTGAGCATGTCCGAGCGGAGCGAGCCGGCATCATCGGACACGGGCGCATATCCCTGTTCGATGTAATCGAGCAGTTCGCTTACGAGCACCGAGGGCGGGATGGATTTGTTGTCGGTGATGCTCCGCCCCACATAGCTGATGAAGAGCCGGTCACGCGCCGACATGAGAGCCTCGAGAAATATATAGCGGTCGTCGTTACGGCGCGAACGGTCTCCTGGCCGGTATGCTTTCTTCATCAAATTAAATCCCGCCTCGATGTCCCTGCGCGGATAGGCGCCGTCGCTCATGCCGACCATGCAGATCACGCGGAACGGGATGCTTCGCATCGGAAGCATGGCGCAAACGGTCACGCCGCCCGAGAGGAAGGCGCCGTGCGCCTTCTCCTCCCTGAGCGAACCATCCAGCCATGAGCGCACCACCGGGAAGCCGACGGCATCGGAGAAGTCCGCTTGCGTCGTCTCTTCCGCAAGGCGCGTTATAACGCGACGAAGCGACGCGAGATCGCCGACTGTGTCGTCGCCCTCCTCGAAAAAGCGGTCGATGAGCGAGAGCAGATGGCCCGCCCATTCGCCCGGGGTACGTGGAAGCGCCAGCGAGCGCGCCGCATCGAACAATCCTTCGAGCAGACCGACCAGCCCGCCGAGCACCGCGGTGTCGCCTCCCTCTATGGGATCGTAGGGCAGGATGCCTTCGAACAGGCGCGCTTCGTCGTTCGTCATGGCGCTGCCGAGTACCATGCGGTCCAGCCCGTGACGCCAGGTGTTCTCCTCCATGGGAGGAAGCTTCTCGGCCCTGTCGCACCGGTCGGCGGCGTCGATGCCCCAGCGGATGCGGGTTTCCTCCACCCAGCGGCGGATGGTCTCGCGGTCGGACGGCCCCATGCCGTGCCGCGCGAGGATGGAGTCGTTTTCCATGATATCGAGCACCTGTCCCGCGGTGAAGCGGCTTCCGTACAGGTCGAGTATCGCAAGAAAAGCCCCCGCCGCGCCGTTTTCCGAACGAAGGCTGCGGTCGGCGACGGAATAGGGTATGCGCAGGTCCTCGCTCCTCGGGGCGCCGAAGACCGCCTCGAAAAACGGGCCGTAGGTCTCGATATCCGGCGTCATTATGATCACATCGTGCGGTTCCATGTCGGGTTGCTTTTCGAACAGGTCGAGCAGGTAATCGTACAGCGTCTCCACCTCCCGCATCGGGCTGTGGCATGAATGCATGCTGATCGATTCGTCGCCCGGGGGGATCCGTCGTCTTTCCGCATGCATGCCGTCGTCTCCCTGCACGGGGGAGCCGCGATCGATGAGCTCCCGTATGTCTTCCTGGATGCCGGCCAGCAGCGTCGGGACGTCCCGGGTTACGGCGTCGGGGTAATCATCGATAAAGTCCACGGACTCGTCGGCATCCAACAGCACCCTGAACAGAAAATCGCGCCCTACCCGGCCCATCGAGGCGAGCAGGCCGTTGCCCGGGAACAGGTGGCGGTCCGCGGCGGGAATCCCGCCCTTAAGCCGCCGCGCGATCCGCACCTGTTCCCGCGCCGAGGCGATGTCACCCCAGTAATGGCGCGATGGATTGAGGACAAAAAAATTTATCTCGACGTTCCGTGAAAGGGCGTACAACACGCGTACGTACAGCGGCGGAAGCGTGGCGATCCCGAAAAGCGATATCCGCGACGGCAGGGAGCGCAGGCGCTCCGGCGTGAGCGAATCGATTTCGGCAAAGAGGCGCGCCGCCAGCGCGGCGTGGTGCACGGAGCGTTTCTCCGCGAAAAGGCGCCGCCACAGGTCCGCCTGCCAGCGCTCGTCGCCGTCTTCCTCCGGAACGGGGCCGCCCTCCCATCCGAGTACCATCTCGGGCCGGTGCACCACGTACTGGTCGAAAACCCCGGCGATCCGCTCGGCGAGCTGGCGGCGTTTGAGTTCGTTCGTTCCGTCCCCCAGGTAGGAGTTGAGCGACTCGTATCCGGAGAGGCGGGCGCATTCGGGCAGCAGCCCCATGATGCGCCACGAGAGCACTTCGCGGCTGAACGGCTCTCCGGGTACGCCCTGCCCCGCCAGGCTTTCGAATATACGCTCGATCATGACGGTTGGAAACACGTACTCGAAGTTGGCCCACACACCGAGTCGCCCGGCCAGGCGCTGTGAAAGCCAGCGCCCCATGCCCACGCTCATTACTACCATGACTTCTTTTTCGAAGGGAGAGCGCAGCGGACGTGCAACCCGGGAGGACAGGTTTTCGGCAAGCGTCTCAAGCCTGCCGGAGGTGTACACGTTGAATGACATATCGGGGCGCCTTCCGGACCGTACTGCCTCAGCGGCTCGTCTCGAACAGAAGGTTTTCGATGAAACGTCCGACCCCGGCCGCGTCGTTCCGGGCGAAATGAGGGAGGCCCCCGGGGACCGGCATGTCGCTTGCCACCGCGACGATGTTCCCTGTGCCGGAGTCGAAAAGCGGCGCCTCGGTGGAGTCCCCCACCACCTCAACCTTGAAGACGTCCGCCTCCTTGTCCCCTTCCACCAAAACGATATCATAGTGACCGAAATACCGGAGGGCGAGCTCCACCGATCCGGATGGACACCCGAGCCGCTCGACCAGTGCACATTCCCGGTCGTTGGTGATCGCGACTCCGCCGCAGCCGGCGGCGCGGTACCGCCAGGTGTCCTTGCCGGGATGATCGATATCGAAGTCGTGGCGCAGGTGTTTAATAATTGCTATTTTATGGCCCCTTTCATTGAAATGACCTATGAGCTTTTCAATCAGCGTGGTTTTACCCGAACCGGAACGGCCCACGATCGATACGATGAATGGCATCTTTTCCCCTCCGAAGACACAGGGACCCCGGATGCGCGACAGCGCCCGGAGACATAATAATAGTACAGGCCCGATCGCGCCTGTCAAGCGAATATGCCGCCGCTCATAGACACCATCAACGCGTTCATCATCGCCGGCGGCAAGAGCAGGCGGTTCGGACGCGACAAGGCGCTATTCCCGGTCGAGGGCATTCCCCTTCTCGAGCGGGTGCTGTCGGTCCTCAGGGAGGTCTTTGCCGAAATCGCCATAATCGCCGACGATAACGACCGTTTTTCGGGACTCGGCATTCCCTGTCGTACCGATATCGTGAAGGGCTGGGGGCCCCTCGGCGGCATATACACGGCGCTGCACCACTCGCGTCCCGGCGGCTGCTTTGTCGTCGCCTGCGATATGCCGTTTCTTTCAGTGCCGCTCATTCGGGACATGTCGAAGCTTATGGAAGGAAACGACGTGGTGATCCCCTTTCTCAACGGCAATTACGAGGCCCTGCACGCGTTTTATTCACCGAATTGTCTTCCGGCCGCCCGCCGGAGCATCGACCGGGGGGAACGCAGGGTGGTACACTTTTTCGATGAGGTGGTGGTGCGGCGCGTGGAATCCGGCTGGATAACACCGATCGCCGACCCGGCGCGCGTATTCATCAACATAAACTACCTCGACGATCTCAAAAAGTTTTAATTGACGTGGCCCGCGACGCCTGCTACGCTCGGCTATATTCTTGAAACAATCCGGAGTTCCACCGACGGGAGATCCGCGTTACCGGCTGGAAACCATTATATTCACCGTATCAAACCCGGAGAACATCGAGATGGAGGGGCCATGGCAGCGGGAGAAGTGAGAGTCGGAGAAAGGATCAAGGAAATGCGGGAATCGCAGGGCCTTACGCTTAAAGACGTCGCGGACCGAACGGGCTTCTCCACGGCGTATCTCTCGCAGCTGGAGAACCATCTCATATCGCCTCCGCTCGGCGCGATCACCACCATTGCGCGCGCGCTGGACATCGAAATCGGCCGCCTCTTCGATCAGGTGGGCAAGTCCCCCTTTACCATCGTGCGCAGGAACGAGCGACAGCCCACCTCGCGCGTCGCGTCCAAGGAGGGGGTCCGCTACGGTTATTCGTACGAGTCCCTGGCCCCCGATAAAATCAACCGCCACATGGAGCCGTTTATCGTAACACTGGAGCCGATCGAAAAGAAAGGCGCGGCCTACAGCCACGAGGGCGAGGAATTCCTTTTCGTGATCGATGGCAGGGTTGAGGTCCAGCTCGGCGAGTTCACCGACGTGCTGGAGCCGGGCGATACCATCTACTACGATTCGACCACGCCCCACCGCGTGGCCTGCGTCGGCGACACGCCCGCCCGGATCCTGGCCGTCATCTACGCGCAGCAGCACGCCTGACGCTCGGCGGGCCCGAGGGGGCCGGGAACGGGGTGATTCTCCTCGTTTTTTACACCGGCGAAACACTTGCCGCAATTACTCCTTGATTCCGGCATTGTTTCGCGCTATGGTTGTATCCCTGTGCAGGATCCAGAGGGTGTGATGTGAGATCGCCTTGTCGCTACGCTCCTGGCGATTTCAGTATTGAGCTTCTGGATTATAATTCGCACCCGGATCCTGAAGACACACTAAGGGAATAAAGTGCTTTACACCATACGGAAGGCTCGTAGAGTATTCCCGTCTTAAAAACCATCGCGCGGCAGATAACCCGATTATGAACATCACCGACCATTCGTGCTCCCTGCACGGCATCCGACCCGAGGATGAGTGCGGGGTTTTCGGTATTTACGGCACCGAACGGGCCGCCAACCTGACCTATCTCGGCCTTTACGCACTCCAGCACCGCGGCCAGGAATCGGCGGGAATCGCCTCGAGCGACGATGAGCATATCTACCGCTACGCCGGGATGGGCAAGGTGGTCGACATCTTCAAGGAAGAGCATATCGAAAGCCTCCTCGGGCACATGGCCATCGGCCATAACCGCTACTCGACAACCGGGAGCTCCTTTCTGCGCAACGCACAGCCCTTTCGCGCGGACTCAATCCTCGGACCGATCGTCCTTTCCCATAACGGCAACCTGGTAAACGCCGGCGCTCTCCGCTTCGCGCTGGAACGCGAAGGATCGATATTCCAGACATCCATCGACACCGAGGTGATCGTGCACCTTATGGCGCGTTCCGGCATGAGCGATTTCCTGGAGGCGCTGATCTATGCGCTGCGACAGACAAAGGGAGCGTATTCACTGCTGGTCATGAACAGAAACCACCTCTATGCCGTCCGCGATCCTCACGGCTTCAGGCCGCTCGTGCTCGGAAAGCTGGACGACGCCTGGGTGGTGACCTCTGAGACCTGCGCGCTGGACATCATCGACGCACAATACGTGCGCGAGGTGCAGCCGGGCGAGTTGCTCGAGATTACGGCCGGCGGCGTGAAGTCATACTTCCCCTTCGAACGCAAGAAGCAGTCGCTGTGCGTCTTCGAGTATATCTATTTTTCGAGGCCCGACTCGATCATTTTCGGCAACTCCGTTCACGAAATGCGCATCCAGCTGGGGCGCATGCTCGCCAAACAGTCCGGCGTCGAGGCCGACATAACGGTGCCGATCCCCGACTCATCCATCTGCGCGGCGCTCGGTTACGCGCGCGAATCCGGCATTCTCTATGAAAAGGGCATGATCCGCAGCCACTATATCGGCCGCACCTTCATCGAGCCCTCGCAGAAGATCCGCGACTTCGGCGCGAAGATCAAGTACAACATCGTGCGTCCCGTCATCGACGGCAAGCGCATCGTGGTCGTCGACGACTCGATCATGCGCGGCACCACCATGCGCAAGATCATAAAGATGTTCAGAAGCGGCGGCGCGCGCGAGGTGCACGTGCGCATCTCGGCGCCGCCCACCCGCTTCCCCTGCTTCTACGGCATCGACATCCCGACCCGGAGCGAGCTGATCGCATCGTCGCATTCCATCGAGGAGATCCGCAAGTACCTGAGGGTCGATTCGATCGAGTACATGACCGTGGAGTCGCTGCTGGCTGCAATCGACCGCCCCGAGCTCAGGTTTTGCACCGCCTGCTTCGACGGCAACTACCCGGTGGATTTCGAGCACAGCGAGGACGAGAGGCAGAAGTACCTGTTCGAAGACCTTGCAACGAACGAATATTATTGAGAGACGGGCTGACGCGCGATCCGAAACGAAGGCGCTTATATATCGGCGCCTTTTGTTCGCATGCCAAAAATACTTGACAGAAGCTTCCCTTTTGCGTTGTGGTAATGGTACCCAGGTCACTAGCTCAATTGGTAGAGCATCGGTCTCCAAAACCGGCGGTTGGGGGTTCGAGTCCCTCGTGGCCTGCAGCAAAGAAAAGGCGCGCAATTCTCAGCGCGCCTTTTCGTTTTCATTACCAAGCATTATCGCGATAACTACACCAGGTACACCTTCTGCAGTTCCGCCGCGGTGAGCTGGTTTTTTGCGATAATCGTGCGCTTGCCGCCGGCGAACTTCGTCTCGATGCACTTCGCGTGGATCGCGCAGTCGCCGCGCGCGTCGGGCGCGTAGCCGCGGCAGACCCTCAGCACGTCGGGCGATATTTCGTCGATGAGGAGTATTCTCCCGTCGCCGCCCTTCAGGCGCCCGAGCTCGAACTTGCCGTCGATGACGTGCAGCCCGCGCGAGGCCATGTCCTGCGTCACCACGGCGGCGATTTCGGTGACCAGCGATTTGACCTGTTCGATCTCGGCGCGCGTCATGACGCCAATGTCCTCGAGCGACTCGAAGGTGATGAGGATGTCGGTGTCGCCCTTGGTCCACGCCTCGACAAGGCAGCCAAGCTTTCTGCACGGTTTTATAAAGGGATAGCGCCTCCAGAAGCTCCCCTGCCCGTTGTTCCGCCAGGTGAATTCCAGGTTCGCCAGGGGTGCCGAGCCATTGTATTCGGGGGCCTCCTCCGCGAGGCTGATGGGCACGGCCGGCTCCACGATCATTTCGTTGTCGCCATTAGACGCGATGTAATGCGAAGCGATGCCTTTGTCCTTCAACAGCTTGAAAAAGTGCGTGGCGAAGCCGCACGCCACGGCGCCCTTGCCCGGGATTTCCCCGACAACGACGTCGTATCCGGGATCGAATACCGGTTTCCCGTTTTCCATATACCCGGTACCCCGGTCGGTGAACACCATCCGGTATTTTCCGGCGTACTGCCCTTCGGCTATTTCGTACACGTCTTTGGATTTACCGCGGTAAACAAGCTTTTCCTTTGTCATGGCTCTGCTGGTCTCTCCTGCTCTATTTCTCCGCCCCGGCGCCCGCGGCGCCGC
>JALOTJ010000146.1 GCA_025457965.1 Spirochaetota bacterium
CACGTCGCCGGGCAGAGACTTCGAGGTGCTGTGGATACCGGCCATGCGAATGGTGGTCGATTTCGGGCTCGACGAGCCGGCCGTCCTGACGGCGGTGCCAGGACAGTCGGGCGACCCTTCCAGCCCCCATTACGACGACATGATCGATTTATTTTTGTCGGGCGAAAATCGCCCCCTGCCCTTCAAAAAGGAAAACGTTGAGCGGCAGTACCGGCGCGTGCTGACGATCCGTGCTGTGCGTTAGACGGCTACGCACCGCCCTCGGCAAGGTTCTTGAGGATGAGTCCGTAGAATCCCGAGGAACGCGATTCGTAGTGCCAGCCCATCTGCGCGCCGCATCCTCTGCAGTGCGCGCAGCGCCAGGAAAAACCGGGAAACCAGGTGTACGCCTCCGTGGACGCGCCCGAGGGGAAACAACCATCGGCGCGCGAAAAACAGCATATCCGAAAAACCACGCCGTCGGGATTGGCGAAATCGTGGATGCCCGCGCCGTCGACCTCGATGAGGTCGCGCGGCGAGGCGATCGTCGCGCCGCAGAACACGCATATAAAGCGCCGGCCGGGCGAATCCCTGTCCTGCGATTCGTCCCCGGGAGCGATGGACGGAGCGCGGCCCTCCGGCCCGGGCCGCTTGGCGAGCAGGGGCGGCAACCGATCGAGTGAATTTCGGTATCCGGCGGGCGCAACGGCCTGGTCCACCGCGGTCATGCCGGCCGCCCTTCCGGGAGTGACGCCGTTTCGTCGAACAGTCTCATCACGCCCCCTTAAAAAAGCGCGGGTCCGGAAACACGCGGCCCCCGGACCCGACGCCGTGTAACGCGCTGCCTGTTTCTGCGTCAGTCGGCCTTGGCCCCCATCAGGTCGCTCGAAAACGAAAAGCCGACGAGCACGTAGGGAACCGCCCCGACCCTGTCGGGATGCTTGAAATACCAGCCGAGGATCATCAGAAGCGTCGGCTTGTTGAAGCTGCTGTAATCCCGTGTATGGAAGGACCACGCCAGGAGCGGACCCACGCGCATGTGCTGCAGATCGTTGCCCGGGAACACCGCTGAATACCGCACACCGAGCGTCAGCTGGCCGCTCATGTACAATAGATCACTGTCGTTGGACCAGAGCATCTTTTTATCGGGCACGAGCGTGTCGAGCGTGGCGTCGTAGAAGTATTCGTCATCCTCCTCCAGGTCGAGGTCCCAGTATTCGAACGCGAACTTCGACCGAACGGCTATTTTCCCGACCTTCATCTGCAGCGTCGGCTCCGCGAAGAAGTGGTGGCCGCCCGTGGAGTAGGCGTCGTCCTCGGTGTCCTTCCGCGCGTCGTCGGAGAAGTTGACGTCCGCGTCCGGGGCGGACTGCAGGTACCCCATGGTGCCGAAGTATCTCAGGTATTCGTACCCCAGCCTGAGGTTGAATATACCTATGGGCTGAAAATCGATGAGCGGCCCGATCTTGAGATAGGCGGGATTGAGCTTCGTCGACAGGCCTCCGGCGAAAAAGGTGTCGCGGAAAAGCGGCGAGGTGCTCTCGGCAAGCCTGCGTGCGAACATCAGACGGTTCTGCGTTTCGAGTCCGAGCGGATTGACGCGTACTATGGAAAGCGACGCCAGGTACAGCCTGTTCTGCGGCGGTGCCTGGAACGCCGTTTCGGCCGCCTTCTCCTGCGCGGGCGCGGGAACGGCGAACAGGCACGCGATCGCGAGCATGCATAAAAGAACGCCGAATTTCTTAAAGCGCATGATACCTCCCTCTTGGAATATTTGATTGTACCTTGAATAAAATGGCCTGCCGCGGAATCGGTACAGCATGTCCGCGTATGACCAGATTATCTTCGGGAATAAACAGGAAATTATCCCGAATTTGTTATACTACAAGACGGAGTGCGGCTCAATCATTTTTTAGGGTTTACGTATAAAAAATTAAACGGGACCGGTCGTCATCGCGCCCGCCGGAAAGCCGGCGCCGGGCGGCCTCGGCCGCGATGCCGGGCACCCGTTCGCGCGTGGTGTCCGGAAACGCCCGCCGCATCATCGTCTCCCCGCTCGCGCGGCCAGCGACACGGCCTGCTCCCACACGGCACGGTTGAACTCGCCGTCGAGCGCGACGGGCGCGAGCTTCGTTTGTTTATAACGGTCGAAATACGCGCCCGAGAGCGATTCGTACGCCGGGTCCGTAACGAGCCTCACCGGGGCCGCGGCGCCGTCGGCGGGACTCAGGCACAGCTTTTTGAGCAGGCGCAGGAGGGTTCCACCGAATCCCTTCATCTCGCCGAGTGCGGTGTTGACCACGCCGGGATGGATCGCGTTGATCGTGACGGGCTTCCCCTTCCAGAGCTCGGCGAAGCGCATCGTGGCGATGAGGTTATGGAGCTTCGTGGTGGCGTAGGTCTTCATGAGGCTGTAGTTATCGCCGCTCGCCGTGGCCGCGCAGTCCCTTTTCCCGGCGATATAAAGACCGGCCGAGATTTGCACCACCCGCGCACGGTTGGCGGTGAAGAGGTCCTCCAGCCGGCGGTTCAGGATGAAGGGGGCGAGATGGTTGGTGACGAAGGACTGCTCCAGCCCGTCGGCGTTGATGAATTTTTTCGTGGGCCACAGGGCCGCGTTGTGGACGAATGCGTGGAATGCGGGCGCCCCGGCGCGGATCCTGTCCGCGGTCTCGATTGACGAGGCGATGGTGGAGAGGTCTCCCTCGATGAAGTCGATCCCCGTGATGCCGCGCGCACGGGTTGATGCGATGAACTCCTCCGCGCGCACGCGGCTTCGGCACACGATCTTTACCGCGTATCCGGCCGCGGCGAGCGCTTCGGCCATGGCCGCGCCGATCCCCCTGTTGCCGCCGGTTATGATGACCGTTTTCTTCATTGCCCGCCTCCGCGGACCGCCGCGCCGTTCCCCTGTCCACCCGAGGACCGCACGCCTCGGGCGGCCTTCCGCCCCCGCCAGGGCTTGAACACCGATATCCACACCATCACCACGAGGAATGCCACCTGCACCACGCCCCAGAAGGCCACCATGGCCTGGTTGTGCAGAAATACCGGGCTCTCCGGCGCGGCCGCGCGTTCGGCGAAGGCGATCGCCGCGTTGCCGTTGAGCCAGGGCCCCAGGCAGAAGGTCCCGAAGAGGATCTGCGCCGCGGCGAGGGCCCACTTTACCGCGAGCCAGCGGTGTTTGAAGAAGCCCCAGTTCGTGAACGCGCCGTACAGCAGGCCCATCAATAAATTTCCCATGGCGCCGGGGATGATGACGAAGTCGTCGACGATCTTCATGGACGCCCACGACGCGTAGAGCTCATCACCGCCGGCCGGGGAAGAAAGGAAGTAGACGAGCACGATGCTGATCCCGCCGCCGACCCACATGGTCACGAAGAGAAGGTGGATGCTCCTGAACCAGCGCATGCCGGTTGGCCCGAGTTTTTTCATGGGAAGATTCCTCCGCCGGCGTGATGATCGCGCAGTGTACACGAAAGGATGGAGGGAGCAAGCATTAATCCCGCCGCGGTCCGGGGGCGACCGCCGGCGGACGAAAAACCGCGTATCCGGGCACACCGGATCGGCGATCTGTTTCCCCTTGACTTACGCGATAAAAAAGCGGTATAAATGATCGGTTCTCGACAGCGTCAATCTCATCGCGGGAGAAGTGACACATGGGCCGGAAATCAAAAGTCATTCTCGGGGCCGTTTTGCTGAGTCTTTCGCTGGCCGCTATCACGACCGGCATCCTGATATTTACGGTGAAAAGCAGGATCCCTTCCCTCGATGGAGCGTTGACCGCGGAGGGACTCTCCGGCCCGGTACGCATCGCGACCGACCGCTACGGCATTCCCCACATCGAGGCGAAGACCAGGGAGGACCTCTACTTCGCGCTGGGCTACGTACACGCCCGCGACCGGCTCTTCCAGATGGAGTTTCTCAAACGCATCGCCCGGGGACGGCTCTCCGAACTGACCGGCGATAAGGGTCTTGCCATCGACCGATTCGTCCGCACCCTCCAGCTTGGCCGCAGGGCGGCCGAACTTGAGCCCCGGCTCGATGACGAGATCAGGAAATACGGTATCCGCTATATAGACGGGATCAATTTCAATATCCAGAGCCGCGGGAACCTGCCGGTTGAATTTACACTGATGGGTTTTTCCCCCGAAAAATGGACCGTTTCGGACCTGCTGACGCTCGTGCATCTGATGGTGTGGGACATGCACTACAACTTCAAGTCCGAGCTCATCTACCACGAAATAAGGGCCCGGCTGGGCGACGCGATGGCGACTGAGCTGCTGCCGTACCGGCCGGCCGACGAGCCTTCGATAGCAGGGTTCGCACTGGCCGGGGTTGATCCGGACATCTACAAAAGCGTCATGGAAATACCCGACACCCTGGGCTTCCGCTCGGCCAGCAACAACTGGGTGGTGAGCGGCGCCATAACGCGTAGCGGCAAGCCCATCCTCGTCGAGGACCCGCACGGGCACAACCCGCCGGTGCCCTCCATGTTTTACGCGGTTCACCTGAAGTGCCCGGGGTGGGACATCTTCGGACTTTCCGCGCCGGGACTGCCCTTCTTCCAGCACGCGTACAACCGGCACGTGGCCTACGGCAGCACCACGGCCGGCACCGACATCCAGGACCTCTACATCGAAAAGCTCGACCCGAAGAACCCCGGCCGCTACCTGTACAGGGGCCGCTGGCTGCCG
>JALOTJ010000011.1 GCA_025457965.1 Spirochaetota bacterium
GCCCTCGCTCATGATAGGCGTTCTCCTGGGGCATTCCTTCGCCGTGCTGGCAAACGCGTTGTTCGCGACCTCCCTCGATCCGATCGTATTCGCCCTCGTGGGCATGGGAGGGGTGCTTGCCGGCATCAATGCGATTCCTCTTACCTCGATACTCCTGGTGTTCGAGGTGACGGGCGACTATCACTTCATCCTGCCGCTCATGTTCGTTTCGATCATCGCGTATCTGGTGGTTATCTACGTCAACAGGGGCGGCACGTACGCGCTCGAATTGATGAAGGAAGGAATCGACGTTTCAAAGCGCGGAGAGATGGACCTGCTCGGCAAGATCAAGGTGCGCGAGCTCAGGAAGACGGACTTCGACGTGGTGAGCCACCGCACCCCGTTTCGTAAACTTGCCGACATCCTCATGCACTCCACGTACGGCGATGTGTTCGTATTAAATGATAAAAAGGAGCTGCTTGGCGTAATCTCCCTGCGGCAGGTGCGCCAGGCGATCGTGTCGCATGAGCTGACCGAACTCCTTATCGCGGACGACGTCACCGCCGAGGTGCCGGTGGTCACCGAGGATGATCCGGTATCGCTGGCCATGCAGAAGATCGAGGAATACGACCTCGAGACGATCCCCGTCGTTAAGTCCGAGAAGAACCGGTCGGTTACGGGCGTGCTGACGCATCGCGATATAATCCAGGCCTACAACCGGCTCCTCGACACGTGGACCACGGACCAGTTCCTGACCGATTCGAAGCCCCGCGGATCGTAGCGGAGCGCCCCGTTTTTCAGCAATGTTCTTGACTTTTAGCGCTTTTAAAAAGAATGAAAGCGTCGATACCAATGAGCGCGAGGTGTTCCATGGCGGAGCGCGATTATACGTTTAAAGAGATTGAGTCCAAATGGCAGAAGCGCTGGGAAGAAGCCGGAGTCTTCGAATCCAGACGCGACCCGAAGCGGAAGAAGTACTACCTTCTTGAGATGTTTCCTTATCCCTCGGGCCGTCTGCACATGGGCCACGTGCGCAATTATTCCATCGGCGACCTGATGGCGCGATTCAAGCGCATGAGGGGGTTCAACGTTCTGCACCCCATCGGCTGGGACGCGTTCGGCCTGCCTGCCGAGAACGCGGCGATAAAGGGCGGAATACCACCGTACCGCTGGACGCTGGACAACATAGGTTACATGAAGGAGCAGTTCCGCAAGCTCGGGGTCTCCTATGACTGGACGCGCGAGGTCGCCACCTGCGATCCCGATTACTACCGCTGGAACCAGTGGGTGTTCTGCAAAATGTACGAGAAGGGGCTCGCCTACAAGAAGAAGGCCTCGGTAAACTGGTGCCCCTCGTGCAACACGGTGCTGGCGAACGAGCAGGTTGAGGACGGCCTCTGCTGGCGATGCGACTCGAGCGTCACGCAGAAGGAGCTCGAACAGTGGTTCTTTAAAATAACCGATTATGCGGACAACCTGCTGAAAGGGCACGACGAACTCGGCGACGGCTGGCCCGAGCGCGTGGTCGTGATGCAGCGTAACTGGATCGGCCGTTCGACCGGCCTTACCGTAAACTTCAGGCTAGAGAGCGGCGAGGACTTTCCCATCTACACGACGCGTCCCGATACGGTATTCGGCGTCACCTTCATGGTCATCGCGCCCGAACATCCGCTGCTGGATCGGGTGACAAATCCGGAGGTTCGCGGTTTTATCGAGCGGTTCAAGTCGCAGTCCCTGGTCGACCGGCTTTCGGAAGAGAAGGAGAAGGAAGGAGTCGACACCGGGCTGAAAATAGTCAATCCCTTCAACGGCGATCTCGTGCCGCTGTACGTGGGCAACTTCGTGCTGATGGAATACGGAACCGGCGCCATCATGGCGGTGCCCGCGCACGATTCGCGCGACTTCGCCTTCGCGAAAAAATACGGGATTCCCGTCAAGGTGGTGATCGACCGCCCCGGGGAGCCGCTGTCGTTGGAGACCATGGACGACGCCTACATCGACGAGGGCGTCTGCGTCAATTCGGGTCCGTTCAACGAGCTCGGGAATAAAGAGGCGATGGCGAAGATAGCGGATTACGCGGAGGAGAAGGGTTTCGGTAAGCGCGCCGTGACCTACCGCCTTCGCGACTGGCTGATCTCGCGACAGCGCTACTGGGGCTGTCCGATTCCCGTGGTCTATTGCGAAAAATGCGGCCCGGCGCTGGTGCCGGAGAAGGAGTTGCCGGTGGTTCTGCCCACCGAGGTGGAGTTCCGGGGCGACTCGCGCTCGCCGCTGACGTTCATGGATGATTTCATCAACACAAGCTGCCCGAAGTGCGGCGGTGCGGCGCGGCGCGAGACCGACACCATGGACACCTTCGTGGACTCGTCGTGGTATTTCGCGAAGTTCACCTCTCCGAAATCGAAGGAGATGTTCGACCGGGAGGAGGTCGACTACTGGATGCCCGTGGACCAGTATATCGGCGGTATCGAGCACGCGTGCATGCACCTGCTCTATGCGCGCTTTTTCAACATGGTGCTCCACGACCTTGGACTGGTAAAATGCCGCGAGCCGTTCACCAGGCTCCTCACGCAGGGGATGGTGATCAAGGACGGCGCCAAGATGAGTAAGTCCAAAGGGAACATCGTGGACCCCGATAAAATAATCGAGGATTACGGCGCGGACACCGCGCGGCTTTTCATGCTCTTCGCCTCGCCGCCCGACAAGGATCTCGACTGGTCGGACAAGGGCGTGGAGGGATGTTTCCGTTTCATAGGCCGCGTGTGGCGCATCGTGAGCAAATATGCCGACCGCTATGCCGGAGGGAAAACGGCCCCGGACGCGGGGCTTTCGGATGCGCTCCGGTCGATTCGGATCGAGCTCCACCGCACGGTGAAGATCGTGACCAACGATATCGAGGAGCGCATGCAGTACAACACCGCCATAGCCCGCATGATGGAGCTGGTGAACGCGCTCTACCAGCTCCCCGAGGCTGAGGCCGCCACGCCGGAGGGTGCGAAGGTCATCTCCGAAATTTTCGATTCGCTGATCCCGATGCTCTCCCCCTTCGTACCGCACGTGGCAGAGGAGATGTGGGCAATGCTGGGCCACAGGGAGCTCCTCGTCGACCATCCGTGGCCTTCATATATTGAGGCTTTGTCGATGCGGGAGGAGATCGAAATCGTCTTCCAGGTCAACGGCAAGAATCGCTCGAAGGCGGCGGTTGCGCCTGACGTCAAAAAGGAAGAGATGGAAAAGCTCGCGCTTGGCGACCAGCGGATCGCGGAATTCACCGCGGGGAAGCAGGTCGTGAAAGTAATCGTGGTTCCGGGGAAGCTGGTCAATATCGTCGTTAAATAAGAATCGAGCGTACGCAGGACGCGAAGGCCGGGCGAAAGCCCGGCTTTTTGTTTTCAGCGGATGGAGGTGAATTCTTCTTGCAATATTTGCGCGCAAATATGATATAATAATTCCGGTATCAAATGTCGGGGGAACGGTGTTCTCATTGACCAAACGCGCTCGTCAGTTCCGCGCCGGTATCACTCTCGGGATTTCATGCCGGATGTGCCGCAGACGCTCAATATGATGGGGAGAGTGACGGGCATGGATCATGTAAACGACGAGAGGTTGAGTCTTTCGACAAAGCTGGGTTTCGGCGCCGGGGACATCTTTGGCGGCGGATCGATGGTCATCATCGGTTTTTTTTACCTGTATTTTATCACCGACGTGCTGCTCATCTCGCCGGCCCTGGCGGGGATCGTTTTTCTGATCAGCAAAATCTGGGACGCCTCTATCGATCCGATCATCGGGGTTATCACGGACCGTACGCGGACGCGCTTCGGCCGCAGGAGGCCGTATTTTCTGGCCGGGGTGGTCCTCGTCTCGCTGGCCTTTTCGATGCTCTGGTACAATGTAGGTTTCGAAAAGGAATGGCAACGAATGGCCTACGCGCTGGGCTCGTACATGTTCTTTACGACGGTGCACTCCTTCATGATGATCCCGTATTTCTCGCTGGCGTCGGAGCTCACGCTCGATTACACCGAGCGGACCTCGCTGGCTACTGTAAGAATGCTCTTCTCGATGGGTTCATCCCTTGTCTGCGCGGTGGTCCCCTACGAGATCGTCAAGATGTTCCCGGACGAGAGTACCGGTTTCTTCGTGATGGCTGTTATCTTTGGCCTGGTGTTCGGCCTGCCGTACCTGGCGACGTTTTTCCTGACCAGGGAGCGCAGGGAATTCCAGCGCGAACCCGAGCCGTTCAGCTTCAGGAAGACCTTCATCGAGCCGTTCAAGACCCCCACCTTCGTGAACGTACTGCTGATGTACCTGTTCACGATGTCGACGATGGACATCATCATGTCCATAATGATGTACTTCATGACCTATTTCATGCAAAGGAGCGGTGAGACCAATTACGTGCTCGGATCGCTTCTCATCGCTCAAATGGTCGCAATAGTCATCTTCTCCGCGATAAGCAAGCGTACGGGCAAAAAGCGTAGCTTCATCTACGCGGCCACGGCATGGCTCTTCATCATGGCCTCGAGCCTTTTAATCGGCCCCGGTCAGCCGGTGTGGCTCATTTACGCCTTCGGCGCGCTGGTCGGTCTGGGCTCCGGCGGGATGGTCATTATGATCTATTCGATCCTTCCGGATGTGCCCGACGCCGACGAGCTCTATACCGGGGAGCGGCGGGAGGGGACCTATTCCGGGGTGATATCCTTTCTCAGGCAGTTAAGCACGGCGTTCGGTATCTTCCTCGTCTCCAATGCGCTCTCGCTCGCCGGTTTTAAAAAGCCCGTCAAGGAAATGGTGGACGGCGTGAGTACGCTGGTGAAACAACAGCAGTCTCCCGAGCTTCTAATGACGCTGCGGCTCATGCTCGCGCTCATCCCGGTCGTATACCTGCTCGTATGCATATACAACGCGCACCGGTACAGTCTTACGCCGGGGTTGCATGACCGCCTTAAGAATTTCCTCGCCGCGCGGCGAAGCGGCGCCGCCACGGACCGCGCGGAAGAGGAATTTCTGAAACGCTCGCTCGAGCGACACGGCTAACCGGAAGGGGCGGATTCGGTGCAAAGGGGATGAATATGCGTACAGGGGAAACATCGATTCATGTCGCGTTTCGTTTTCATGGAAACTTTTACCATTCCTATCGGGGTGATACGGCGGATGAGCTCGGCTTCGGGAAGGATATCCGCGTCATCAGGCGGATACTGGAGGTGCTCGACGGATTCAATGAGAAAGGCGTTCCGGTGCGCGGTACGTGGGACTTCGAGAATTATTTTTCGCTCCAGATCATTATGCCGCGGCACTGCCCGGACATCGTCGAGTCGCTGAAGCGGCGGGTGAAGGCGGGGACGGACGAGATGCAGATAATGTCCTATAACAACGGCATCATGAACGCACACACGGCCGTCGAGTTCGACGCGGCGATCGAGCGTTCGATCTCGAACGCGGACTGTTCCGGGGTGCGGGATGTGTTCGGCTCGTTCGCGCCGATGGTGCGGCCGCAGGAGATGATGTATACGCCGGCGCACCTGTCGCTCTATCCCCGGCACGGAATACAATACATCAGCCTGTATTACAGCGCGATCCCGTTCAACGCCTTCAGCGCGTTTGTCCCCAGGCTGTCAACCAGGGAGCGTTTCAATCCCCTAAGGCTCAGCGCTCCCGGACTCGATGCGGAGATGGTGATGGTGCCCGCGTACAACCCGGGCGATCTCATCGACAACATCTCCCTGCGGCGTTGGGTGAAACGGCTGCGGCGCGAACAGCTCCGTATGGACGGGCCGTCAGACCTTCTGCTGCTCATCGACATGGACGCGGACGACGAGTTCTGGTGCGGAATCGAGGTGCCCGTTCTGTCACGGATATACTCGATGGGACGCGGCCTGAAGGGGCTCATAGAGAGCGTCCTGGACCTCGACTATGTGCGCTTTACCACGCCGTGCAGCTATCTGGAAGATCATCCTCCGGTTGGTACGGTCAGCCTCGGGCAGGACACCGCTGACGGGAGCTTCGACGGTCTGGCGAGCTGGGCGGAGAAATGGGAGAACCAGCTGCTGTGGACCGGGATCGAGCGCTCGCGGATTCTTGAACTGCAGGCGCTGCGCGTCATTGACAGCGTGTCGCATGGTACGGCCATGGCGGCGCGGTCGCTCCTCGCCGAGTCGTTCGAGGGCAGGCTTCGATCGCTCTCCACGACGCATTTCGGTATGGCCGCACCGGTCATGAACCGCACGAGGCTTGCCTCGGCGGTCGAAATTGTCGAAAATTCGGTCGCGAAGGCGGCAAACTCCCTCGGAACACTTCTTCCCGGGGTGGAAGGGGAGGTGGGTGGCGGGTTGACGCTGTTCGATTATACCAGGGGAATCACAAGCGGCGGTATTCACTACAAGGCCTGTTCATCGAGGGCGCTGATGCGCCTTCCGCTGCGCGTCGGGGAAGTCGGTGAAGGGCAGATCGTCCTTTTAGACGATGCGGGATCCCGAGTGCCCTCGGCGCTTATGACGGGAGGACGCGGTGCTGAGCTCTGTTTCGTGGCCGAAACGGAGGCGGGAGGAAAAAGGGACTTCAGGGTGGAACGCAAACGAAATAACCATGAAGCGCCCGTGATAAAGCGACCGGTGCGAGCGGAAGGAGGCAGGCTGGAGAATGAATTCCTCTCGCTCGGGTTTGATTCGAAGGGAGCGTTTACCGGGCTGTCATACGGAGGAAAGCCCGTGCTTGGGGCCGGAACGATGCGGGCGGGGGTCACCTACCGGCAGAAACGCTCGGATGTGACCGCCTGGTCGACGATAGAATCCGGTGCTCTGGGAGATGGATTGATCGGCATGGTGAAACTTGCCGGCGAGCTCGGATTCGGCGGCGGGAAGGAGCACCGGCTTCGCATAGAGAGGGAGCTTGCGCTCGCAGCGGGATTGCCCTACCTGTACATCACGCAGACCGTGCACTATCCGAAGACGCCGCCCTACGGGTTCAATCCCGGCCGTGCTATGCGCCTTCAGCAGCAATGGGACACCCGCTGGAAAGAGGTCATGCCGTGCGAAATGGAGCCGTTGTTTCATGGAACCCCTGCCAATCCGCTTCGGGTGTGGAAATATAACCATCTCGGGCATATGAGCTCCTATGAGCTGGACTACGGCAAATTTTCAAAAAACCGCGAGCTCGACTCGTGCAACAATCATGCCACAAACGGATGGGTGGCGGTGTCGAACGGAAAGCGGGGACTGCTCATCGCCCAGACGGCGGAGGTGCTGTGCTCTCTCGCGTTTTGTCCGCTGCGCACGCGCAGGAATAAGGAAGGCCTGCGTGTGTTCATGAACCCGTTCGGAAGCTATACGGGGCGGCAATATGCCTATCCCACGAAATATACGGGGCTCGGCTGGCTGGTGGCGGTACGTTTTTCAGCATCCGACCATATCGCTCCCTATGCGCCATCGTACAACGGAAAGACACAGCGATTCCGTTTGATGGTCGCCCCGTATGAAGGCGACGAACCGCCGGAGTCTCTCAGGGCGGACGCGGCGGCCTTTGCGTACCCGTATCTTGCCGTCGGCGACGGAACTATTTTCGACGAATCGCCCTGTCGTTCATGGAAGATGGAGAAGGACTGGTAATGAAGGAGACCGACCCATGAAACTAAGCGCTTCGACGTTCGTGTATTACCGCTATTCGCTGGATGATGCGATACGGCGCACGGCCTCGTTCGGTTACGATGGCGTCGAACTGTGGGGAGGACGGCCCCACGCTTACTGCGAGGATATGAGTGCCGTCCGGATTGCCGGACTCCGGCGACTGATGGGCGACCTGGGAATATCCATATCGAATTTTATTCCGGCCCAGTTCCGCTACCCCGTCAATATCGCCGCACCCGACGATGACATGCGCCGCGCGAGCGTGGACTACATGAAGCGGAGCATCGACGCAGCGGCGGGGCTCGGCGCCCCCTCGGTGAGCGTGTGTCCCGGATACAGCCTGTACGGCCAGGGGCGGGACGCGGCGTGGGGCGCCATGCTCGAAAGCATGCGCGCGCTTTCCGAGCACACGGCCGGGATGCCGCTTTCGCTCTTCCTCGAACCCGGAAACCGCCACGAGACGGACCTCGTCATCACCCTGGATGACGGGATGCGCGCAATCCGCGAGCTCGGCCGTCCCATGGGACTCTGCGTGGACACCGGCCATTGCTTTGTAAACGGCGAGGCGCTTTCCGATGTCGTTTCGAAAACCGCGGGGATGGTCTGTCATTATCACATCGACGACAATAACGGCGTCACCGACGATCACATGGTCCCCGGTGACGGCAGGATGCACTACGATATTTTTCTACGCGCGCTCAAGGACTCCGGGTATACGGGATTTCTGGCTGTGGAGATCGGCTTTCAGTACACGGCCGATCCTGATGTCGCCGTTCAGCGAAGTGCCGCATTTCTGCGAAAAGCGCTGGAGGAGCTGTAATGCGGGTTCATGCGCCGGAAAACAGGCAATGCGGCGGACTGCCGAAGATCGGCGTACGTGCGGTCATCGACGGGCGTCGAAACGGCGTCCGGGAATCGCTCGAGGAGCCGATCATGACGATGGCGCTTTCCGCGGCCGAACTCATAACCGGCGCCCTGCGGCACGCGTGCGGCCTCCCGGTCGGGTGCGTGGTGCCCGATTTCACGACGGGCGGCGCGGCGGAGGCCGCGCGCTGTTCCGCGCTGTTCCGCAAGGAGGGGGTCGGCGCGGTGATCGACGTGACGCGCTGCTGGTGCTACGCGGCCGAGATCATCGAGCTGGATCCGTGGATGCCGCGGGCCATATGGGGATTTAACGGGACGAAGAAGCCCGGAGCGGTATACCTTGCCGGCGCGTCCGCCGCCGGGGTCCAGGCGGGCCTGCCGGTGTTCAAGATTTACGGCCGCGACGTGCAGGACGAGACCGATTTTTCGATTCCCGGGGACGTGCGCGAGCAGATCCTTCGCTTCGCGCGCGCGGCAATCGCCGTCGCCACCATGCGGGGGGCCTCGTACCTCTCGATGGGCGGGGTCTCGATGGGGATCGCCGGTTCGATGGTGGACCATGATTTCTTTCGCGCGTATCTCGGCATGCGGACCGAATATGTCGACATGGCCGAGTTCGTGCGCCGCTTCGAGCGCGGCATCTACGACGCGGAGGAGTTCGAAAAGGCGATGGAATGGGTGCGCGCCAACTGCGCGGAGACGGCCGACCCGAATCCAGTCGGGATTCGTCGAAGCAGGCGGCAGTTGAACGGCGACTGGGAGGTGTCGGTAAAAATGGCCCTGGTGGCGCGGGACCTGATGGCCGGCAATCCGAGGCTCGCCGGGATGGGCCACGTCGAAGAATCGGAGGGCCACAACGCGCTCGCGGCGGGTTTCCAGGGCCAGCGGCAGTGGACGGACCATTTCCCCACCGGGGATTTCATGGAGGCGGTGCTCAACTCGTCGTTCGACTGGAACGGTATTCGCGCCCCGTACATACTCGCGACCGAAAACGACGCGCTGAACGCCGCCGGTATGCTCTTCGGGAACCTGCTTACCGGAACGGCGCAGCTATTTGCCGACGTGCGAACCTACTGGAGTCCCGGGGCGATAAAACGTGTAAGCGGAATGGCTCCTGAAGGTCCGCTCGCGGATGGTTTCATCTATCTGACGAATTCCGGCGCCGCGGCGCTGGACGGAGCCGGCGGCCAGGTGAAAGACGGAGCGCCGGCAATCAAGCCATTCTGGGAAATTTCACCCGACGAGGCCGGTCGCTGCCTGCGGGCGACCGAATGGGGACCGGCCAAACTTGTCACCTTCAGGGGAGGGGGCTTTTCGTCGGCCTACCGCACCCCGGGCGGCATGCCGATGACCATGACACGGCTGAATATTGTCAAGGGACTCGGTCCCGTGTTGCAGATAGCCGAAGGCTTCACGATCGACCTGCCGCCGGAGATGCTCGCGGAAATCGTCGGGAGGACCGACCCCACCTGGCCGAGGACCTTCTTCGTCCCGCGCCTCGCCGATACGGGCGTTTTCGGGAGCGTCTACACGGTGATGCGCGCCTGGGGGGCGAATCACTGTGCACTGTGCTACGGGCACACGGGGGCCGATATGATAAGCCTGGCATCGATACTGCGCATCCCGGTGGCCATGCATAACGTGCCGCGGGAGGCGCTCTTTCGTCCGTCCGCGTGGGACATGTTCGGCACCGCCGATATGGAGGGTGCGGACTTCCGGGCCTGTGCCGCGCTCGGGCCGCTGTATGGTAAGTATTGACGCAGGGCACGCCCGCGGATATATGTCGAATGGTATTTAAGTCGTTGGCGTTCCAGATGGGGGCATTCTGTCTTTCATCTGAAATGATAAGAAGGAGTAATTGAAATGGACATACCCTTTCGTGTCGATCTTTCCGGTAAGGTCGCCGTTATTACCGGCGGGGCGGGCGTGCTGTGCGGCGTGTTCGCCGAGGCCCTTGCCGCATGCGGGGCGCGCGTGGCGATCCTCGATTTGAATATGGAATCGGCCGCGGAGCATGCGCGCAAAATCAACGAGGCCGGCGGTATGGCGATCGGGGTGTACGCCGATGTCCTCGACGCGGGAAGCCTCGGTGCGGCAAGGGAAAGGGTGTGTTCGGAGCTGGGGAAGTGCAACATACTCATCAACGGCGCCGGCGGGAACCACCCGAAGGGGACAACGACGCACGACTGGCTTGAGCCCGGTGATTCGCTATCCGGCGGGGATGGCGGGCGATCCTTCTTCGACCTGGACCGCAAGAGCGTCGAGTTCGTCTTTGGGCTCAATTTCATCGGCACGCTCCTGGCAACGCAGGAATTCGCCCGCGACATGGTCGACCACGGCGGTACGGTGATAAATGTTTCTTCGATGAACGCGCTGCGGCCGCTCACCAGGATTCCGGCGTACAGCGCGGCAAAGGCCGCGGTGAGCAATTTCACGCAGTGGCTGGCCGTATATCTGGCGAAGGTTAATGTCAGGGTGAACGCAATGGCCCCCGGCTTTTTCCTGACCGAACAGAATCGCGCCCTCCTGGTTCAGCTTGACGGCGCTCCCACGCCCCGCGCCGGGAAGATACTCGGTCACACCCCCATGAGCCGCTTCGGAACACCCGAGGAGCTGGTCGGCACGCTCCTCTGGCTGGTCGACGGTCGCTCGTCGGGTTTCGTAACCGGCACGGTCATCCCCGTGGACGGCGGCTTCTCGGCGTATTCGGGCGTTTAGGAGGAATTTGCATGATAATGACCTTCAGATGGTACGGGAAGGACGATCCGATATCCCTGCGCTATATCCGCCAGATACCGGCCGTAAAGGGAATCGTGTCGGCGCTGTACGACGTGCCGGTCGGTGATGAATGGCCGCTCGAGAAAATCGCCGCGCTCAAGAAAGCCGTAACGGACGCGGACCTGGAGCTCACGGTTATCGAAAGCATCCCGGTCCACGAGGACATCAAGCTGGGGCTGCCGACCTGTGACGCTTTTATCGATAACTACTGTCGAAGCATCCGGAACATGGGCTCGCTCGGCATTCCCATCCTGTGCTATAACTTCATGCCGGTATTCGACTGGATGCGCTCCGACCTTTCGTTTACGCTTGCCGACGGCTCGACGGCGCTCTTGTATGACCACGACGCGATTTCCGCAATCGACCTGAACGAGGGAGTCCTCGATCTTCCCGGCTGGGCGGCGAGCTATACGACGGACGGCCTTCGCTCCCTTCTTGAAGCCTATACGGGCGTGGGTCCCGAGGACCTGTGGAGCAATCTGGAGTATTTTCTTAAACGCGTGGTGCCCGTGGCCGAAGAAAGCGGCGTGCGCATGGGAATCCATCCCGATGATCCGCCGTGGTCGATCTTCGGGCTCCCGCGCATCATCACCGACGAGGCGGCGCTCGAGCGCCTGACGGGCCTTGTGGACAGCCCCTCGAACGGCATCACCTTCTGCACCGGTTCGCTCGGGCCAAACGCGGGGATCGACCTCGTACGCAGTATCGGCCGCTTCGCGCGGATGGGCCGCGTGCCCTTCGTTCATGCGCGGAATATCAGGCGGACCGGGGAGCGCAGTTTCCACGAAACCGCCCACTGCACGGAGTCGGGCGATGTGGACATGTACCGGGTGATCCGCCTGCTGGCGGAGGCTGGATTTGGCGGGGCGATCCGCCCGGACCACGGCAGGATGATCTGGGGTGAGAAGGGGCGCCCCGGCTACGGGTTGTACGACAGGGCTCTGGGCGCGATGTACCTGGCCGGCCTCTGGGAGGCTTCGGTAAAGTCGCTTGATCGATCACGCTGAGCGAGGATTATTGTCAGATGATTCTGTAAGGGGGAGTAGACCGGTATGGCGGTAAAGGCGGACCGTGCGCATCGTCTGGAGGATATCGCGAAGCGCTGCGGCGTTTCGATAAGCTCCGTTTCGCGCGTGCTAAATAACGAGCCCGGCGTTTCGGCGGAGACGCGAAAGCGCATTCTCGCGGCCGCCGGGCAGCACGAATTCAGGCCGCGCTCGCGGAAGCGTCATCTCACCCGCTCGATGCTTGACCTGCTCGTCGTGATCCCCGAGGAGGAGGAGCTTTCGGCAAATCCTTTTCTGAACATCTCAGAGCTCGTCGGTGCGATCAGTGAGGCCTTCAGGGCCGAAAAAAAACGGGTTGAGATCGCGCCCATCGGGGATTTCCTTCATTCGCTCGGAGGAGAGGCCACCGGTGTTGACGGGGTTCTTTTCGCCTACCGAAGTATCGGGGAAAGCGAACGCAGGAAACTCGTCGACCTGAAGATCCCGTACGTGTTCATTAGCCGCGTGATCCCGGGAGAAAACTATGTTTCCTGCAACTATTTTAAAAGCATGCTTACCCTGACACGGATCATGATTGAAAGCGGACATCGCAGGATAGGCTACCTCGGTAACGCCGGTAACCCGAATAATACCGATCGCTGCCGCGGCTATACCACTGCCGTAAGGGAGGCCGGCAACCTTGATATCATGGACCTTTCGGTGGACTCTATTTTCGGTGTGGACGAAAAAACGGCGCGCGGTTGCCTCGAACACGGCTGTGATGCGGTGCTCTGTTTCAACGATTATATGGCTATCGGTCTTATCAACCGCCTCCAGGGCATGGGCGTAAGCGTGCCCGGTGACGTTTCCGTAACGGGGTTTGATGATTCCCCCCTGAGGCGCGTTGCCGTGCCACTGCTCACGACGGTGCGCCAGCCTACCTCCGAGATGGCCTTCCTCGCGTCAAGGTGGCTGCGCGACAACATACTTAACAGGAGCAACAGACGCCTGTGTATCGAGGTGGAAGGGGAAATCGTTTTGGGCGACAGCGTACGGGCGCGAAACTGATTCAAAAACCAAAAGAGCTCGCAGAGGAGTAAACCATAAGCAGTCCGGCCACAATGCGCAGGACGGCGTCAAAAAGGATCAACCGCCGTGCCGCGGACGAATCCATGTCCGAAGTGGCGCCGAGGAAAAGAGCGCGAACCCTGTCGGCGTACACTAAAATAAACGGCCCGGCGAAGACCAGAAGCAGCCCAAGGAAGAATATTATTCGGCCTGTTGTCGAGCCGCCGGCGCAGGTGAGTGGAAGCCCGGTCGCTATCAGCACGGCACCGTGAAGGAAAAAAAGGCGATGGCCGATCCAGCGCTGCCAGAGAGAAAGTACTCTAAGCGGTGCAAGCACTTCGATTCCCCCCATAAACAGAAGAAAGGCCCCGAAAACCATAATGTAAATATTGAGCATCGCCGTACCTTCCTGACCGTTCACCCATAAGCGCGGCGGCGGGGTGAAAATCAAGCAAAATCCCGCCATCATTACGGTAAAAATTGCTTCATTTTTTTGTTTGACATATACTTCTGTTATAAAGCGAACTAACAGCAGTTAAGGCCCGGTTTTCGCCGGGACATATTCTGAAAATGAGGGAACCATGGCGATAGAGAGAAAAGAGATTATCAAATTCGCGAAAGCGATGAAAAACCACGAACTGGACGACACCCCGTCTCCCAACCTCTACCGGGATATCTTTCCATACGACAAGGTATGTCGCATCCCGTTCGGAAACGAGATGATTCCTCTTGTTCCGGCGGGGAGGTTTCGCATATCCGACACCACCTTCCGGGACGGTCAGCAGGCGCGTCCGCCGTATACCGTGGACCAGATCGGGCAAATCTTCGACTTCCTGCACCGCCTGGCCGGGCCGAACGGCCTCATCTCGCATTCCGAGTTTTTCCTTTACACGCAAAAGGACCGCGAGGCCGTTGAGCGCTGCCGTAGCAAGGGGTACAAATATCCGCGCATCACTTCCTGGATCCGGGCGAACAAGAAGGACTTCGAACTGGTCAAGCAGATGAACATCGAGGAAACGGGCATCCTTGCCTCGGTATCGGATTACCATATCTTCCTGAAACTTAACAAGACCCGTCGCGAAGCGATGGATGACTACCTGGAGATCGTCTACACCGCGCTCGAGAACAATATCATTCCCCGGCTCCATTTCGAGGACATCACCAGGGCCGACTTTTTCGGCTTCGTCATACCGTTCACGCAGAAGCTCGTACGAATCATGGAGAAGGGTAAGATCCCCATAAAGATACGCCTGTGCGACACCATGGGCTACGGTGTGACCTATCCCATGGCGGAGCTTCCGCGCTCGGTGCCGAGGATGGTCCGTGCCATGATCGACGAGGGCGGCATGCCCGGGGAACTCCTGGAGTGGCACGGTCACAACGACTTCCACCGCGGATTCACCAATGCGACCTATGCATGGATGTACGGATGCGAGACCGTCAACACGACGCTTCTCGGCTTTGGCGAACGCACCGGAAATACTCCGCTGGAGGCGATGGTGGTCGAGTACCTTTCGCTCACGGGTGACGATGAGGGCATCGATTTAACCGCGATCACCGATATGGCCCATTACTTCGAGTCGATCGGATTCAGGATTCCCGAAAACTTCCCGTTCGTGGGCGCCGATTTTAACGTGACGCGCGCCGGCATCCATGTCGACGGACTCATCAAGAATGAGGAGATCTACAACATCTTCAATACCGAGAAGCTTTTAAAAAGGCCGATCGCCATCGCCATCACCGATAAGAGCGGGACGGCGGGGATCTCGCGCTGGCTCAACAGTCACCTGGGCCTCGCCGGCGAGGGTTCCATCGACAAAAAAAATCCCGGTGTCGTCGGCATGCATAAAGAAATTCTGAAGCAGTACGAGGCGGGCCGCGAGACTTCGATGTCGAACGAGGAACTAGAGAAACTCGCGCGCAAGCACCTGCCCGTTTTTTTCATTTCCGATTTCGACCGGATCAAGTTCCGCGAGAAAAAATATGCTTTTTCGCTGCTCGAAAAATTCCTCGAAAACTCGGAAATCAAATCCATGCAGCGTGAAAAACAGGAGGTGCTGCTGCAGCAGCTCGTCGATGAGTATCCCTTCGTGTCCTTCGCGTACGTGGTGGATACAAATGGAGACAAGGTGACCAGGCATATAACGCAGATCACCGACAGGTCGAAATACGATAAAAACCTGATCGATAAAAATTACTCGGACCGCGACTGGTTTATCTCCGTATTGAAGACCGGGAAGATCCATGTTTCGGACATCTTCACTTCGAAGATAACCGGGAGCCTGATGATAACGGTTTCAGGTCCCATCGCCGATGCCAACGACAACCTCGTCGGCGTTCTGGGTCTCGATATAAGGTTCGAGGACGTCGCGAAGATCGAGGACATCGAGGTGAGTGAAAGCACGGGGTCGAACTGAACGGACCGGCGCCGGCAACCCGAGGGCCATCCGCTCCCGGGTTCCGCGCCGGCTGATTGAACCGAAGAGCTTTCCGCGGTGTTCCTAGAGATATCGTTCGATCGATTTGATCAGCGCGTCTTCGAGATCGGCAAGGCAGGCGATCCTGTCCTCGAATGACAGTGACTCGATCGGGCGATGCTCCTCAATAACCCCGTCGCCGTCAACCGCCGCTGCCGGGGAGGCGCCGGTGGTGGCGACTGAAATGGTCGCGCACACCGTCACGAACCTTCCATTGACCCGCCGCCTGTTTTTTATATCCAATATTGTCCGCATCGATTTGTCCGCCTGTTACCGGCCCAGGACGCCGTTGTTTTCATGCGTACTGATCCAGGGAATAATCGCGCTTTTTAGCATCCTGATATCTTCTTCGCGCGTAAGGTTATGGTCTCCATCGGGGACGATGATGACTTTGTTTTCGTTGATGAGCGAGTCTTTGAGGTGGCGTGCGTTTTCTACGTCGACAACGGCGTCCCGCGCGCCGTGGATGATGAGAGCGGGTACGGCAACCGAACGCATCGCGCTCTGCATGTCGAGAGAAAGCGCCTCAAGGAAGAATTCATTGTGAATCGGTATGCCGTCTATGGTGGTCGTGCCTGCTTTCGGCAGATCCTTAAAATTAATTTTTCCGGATAGTGTCCCAAGAAGCCTGGAAAGATCGACCGGCGTGGCGATGAGGGTAAGCGAGCGCAGAAATTCCTGGCGCGATGCGGCGAAGAGCAGCGCGACCAGACCGCCCATGCTCGACCCTATGAGGTGCAGGGAGGAGACTCCGTTTCCGAGGAGAAAGCTCGCGGCCGATCCGAGATCGCGGACTTCCTGATAAATCGAGAAGTTCAGAAAGCTGTCCGGCATTCCGGAGATGAACGAGAAATCGAAGGTCAGAAGGGTGAATCCGGCCGCGGCGATATCGCCGGTCAGGTTGACGATTTTATACGCGTCCTTCGATGAAAAAAGTCCGTGGCAGAAGACAACACCGCCGCGGGATGGGCCGTCGGGATGATGGAGACGCCCGTCGAGACGGACGCCCCGGTCATTCAGAAAAGTGATATCCTCGGTTTTCATGTCGATTGACGCCGTATACGAATATAGCACGCCGCTATGAGTACGCCGGCAAAGCCCGGTCTGGAACTGCGTAACAGAATTTCAATGGATGGACAATAATAATTTATATTTTATTTAATTTTTAACACTGGCTGATCTCGAAGGTACGGCTATGGGGCCCGGCTGAGGCGGATTTCGGGTTCGAAATAGCCTTCGGAGGAACGTCCGTCTATGACGGTTCTGGAAGGCGAAAGTATGAGAACCGGTGCGTTTTTGGCGCCGGAGAAAACGGCGCGGAAGATGAAATAGGTTGAGGATGTTTTTGTAAACCCGGCGCCCGTTGAAGGCATACGCGCGTTGCAGTCGTTTTTCATCTCGTAGATATTGATCCTAATCGTTTTGTCGTCTTCAATGGCATAGATGCCCTTGAAAACCACGGCGCTTGTGTTAAGGTGTATAACGCAGACCGAACGGTAATTCTTATGGAACCGGAAGGTGTAGCCGTAGTTTCCCTTGTACAGGAGACGCCAGGTGCCGAGAAACATGGCGGGCTGGAGCTTGTCTGCTGCCGTCAGGTTGGTGATCTGAATGATTGCTGCAATGATACAGAGCGCCATCAGACGTTTAATCATGCCGCTAAGATAACGCGCGGGCGGTTGTTACGCAACCGTTTTTATCGGTAGCGACGGTATCCAAGGCTATACGGCGGCCGGGCTGCGTTCAGTGAGACGTCGTACCACATCGCCGGAAATATCGGCGATTCGTTCGCAACCGGTGAGAATCATCGCCTGTTCGAGTTCGCGCCTTAGGGAATTGAGATAAAAGCTCACGCCCCGGGCGCCCATACCGACAGCGGCTATCGCCACCGGGCGGCCGATGAGCACGTAGTCCGCACCCAGGGCCAGCGCCTTGAGGACGTCCACGCCGGTGCGGAAACCGCCGTCTACCATAATACGGATACGCCCGCGCACCGCGCGCACGATCTCCTCGAGTACATCCATGGTGCCTGCCATTTCATCGAGCACCCGGCCGCCGTGGTTGGAGATGACGATGCCGTGGGCGCCCGCTTCGACCGCGAGTGCCGCATCGCGAACCGTCATTATCCCTTTCAGGATGAAGGGGGCACGGGTGGAGCCTATGAGCTCCTTGAGGTCGGAAGGGCTCTTGGGTCCGACTGCCTGGTTTTTCATCGTCATGGTTTTGAAAACGACGGCGTCTATGTCCATCCCCACCGCGACCGCGTTGACCTGTTCGGCGGCTTCGATTCTGATAAGAACTTCCCGGTTATCGGACCTTGGTTTGAAGATGGGGATGCCGGCACCTCCGGCCTCTGCAAGCGCCTGTATGCCGATCTTGTACTTATCCGGGGTGGCGCCGTCGCCGACGAAGGCGATCGTGCCGGACTCGATGCACCCCTGCACGACCGCACGATTATATTCAAGCTCATCCATGGCTCCGCCCATATTGGTGACGCTGCCGGTGATCGGGGCGGCCATTACGGGAAGAGCGAGCGGTGTCCCGAAAAATGAAGCGGAGGTGTCCGGCCGGGTGACTCCGTGTATGACGCGTGTGTTGATTTTATAGTTCTGGAAGGCCTCGCTGTTGCGGCGGAATGAGGCGCCCGTGCCGGCGCCGCCCATGCCGGGAACTCCGGTGGGACAGTCTTTTCCGTCGCAGGTCTTGCATGCATAGCATGCCTTTTTAAAGCGCTCCCGGGCCGCAACCCGGATAACCTCGATGGAGAGCTCGGCCTCTTCGAAGACCTCTATCGATAAGACTTCGAGACAGCGCCTCACCGCCTCCTCGGCCTCGGCGAGCGTATCGGCGACCGCGATAATGTGTCCCGATTTCTCAACATTTGAACGCGGCTCAACCACGCGGTCGCCGGGCTTGACATTGATGAAGATTTCGGCGACCCCCGGAATCTTGAGCGCGTCTTCGATGCCGCTGACGCGGCGTACAATCCCCGGGCGCGTAATGATCGCGCGCTCGATCGATACGCGGTGATGCAGCGGATCGAGGTTGCCGGGCTCCTGTCCCAGCGCTATCTCGATCGCGGCGCGGATCAGATCGACGCCGGTTGAAAGCGGATAGGTATAGGCAGACATGAAACCGCCGGAGAGGCGCGCGGCGAGTTCGCCGATCATCGGACCGTGGCGGGTAAGCTTGATGTCGCCTTTGGCGCAGCCGTTGTCAATGCCGAGGGCAAGGATGCCTTTTCGCATCACCTCGCAGGCGGCCTGTTGTACCTCTTCAGGAAGCTGAGAGGGCATGGTATGTCCCGTTTCGACAAAGTAGGGGGCTCGTTCGATTATTCTGTCGGCGACCCCGGTGATCGTGATCTCTCCATTGTACACTACCGCGTCGATTGAAAGCTCGGGCCCGTCCATGAATTCCTCGATGATGAGCTCCCCGCTGGGCGAGGCGGCCTTGGCGAATTTGAAAGCGTCGGCTATCTGTGTTCGGTTGTCGATGCGCATTACCCCGCGGGCGCCCATGTTGTCGGTCGGTTTAAGCACGAGCGGGAACGAGAGTATTTTGCACGCCTTCTTTGCGTCCGAGAGCGACCAGACGGGAAGGAAATTGGGACAGGGCACGTTGTGGGCGGTGAAGCGCATGCGCATCTTGAGCTTGTTGGTTGACGCCTCGGCATCGTCGAACTTAATGCCGGGAAGCCCGAGTGCATTGGCCACCGCCGCCACTGTCATCGAAGCGTCCGTTCCGACCGTGAGGACCGCGTGTATGGGGGTTATCTCGTTCTGTGTTTTGGCCACGCGTACGGAACCCTCGATATCGCGGGTCGACATGACGATGGGAATGTCGGCGTATTTCATCCCCAGTGCGTTGGGGTTGTAGTCGGTTACGATGACCTGGTGGCCCATCTTTTTGGCGGCCTGGACAGCCGGTGTCTGTAAAAGTCCTCCGCCGATTATCATGATGGTCTTCTTCATCGGGACCGCCTGTCTACGTGCATGGTTTTACGGATGCTCCGGGTTATGTCACACTGTGTCTTTATTTTCGGTGGGTGAGGTCGATTTAATAACTATTTTATCTGGTCGAAAAATGAAATAGTGAGCAAATAAGGACTATTTCCATCTGAGGACGGGCCATCCGCGCAGCCGGGCGACCCGTTTGAGGCGGCGGGCGGGAGTCACACACATGGGAAATCCGACCTTGTCCAGCACGGGGAGGTCGGCCGTCGCATCGGCGTAGTAGAAAGCGTCCTCCAGGGAAACAGCGGTCGAGGCGCAATAGAGGATAACACGGCTGAGCTTCTCAGCGCCGTAGCAGTATTTTCCCGCCAGCTTGCCCGTTAGGACGCCGTTATGGGTTTCGAGCCCTGTGCAGATGCAGTCGTCCATGCCGAGGTGTTTACGGACGGGTTCGCAGATGTAGGTAGTGGAGGCCGACAGGATGACCGTTTTCCCGCCGTTGGCACGGTGAAACTCGACGGCCTCCCTGGCTTCACTGCGTAACCGGCCTGCCAGCTCGTCATCGAAAAAGCGGGCGCTGAAGTCCCGTATTTTTTTCTCCGGCCAGCCGCGGTATTTCATGATCCAGCGGGCCACGATGGCGCCGCTGTCGACAAGTCCCGCCCGATAAAGGAGCGATGAGTATATCCCGAAGATGAGCTCGCGGTGGCTGAGAAGGCCGTTTTTATACGAGTAGCGAACGAGATACCTTCCGCTGCTTCCAGCGAGTAGGGTGTTATCGAGATCGAAAAACGCGATATATGGTTTCATGCGTACCCCGCTGCCACGACCCAATGGTGCAGAACGATGCGTTTTTGTCCATATTTTTGCGGAAATACGAATGAGCGATTTTTTTAATTATTTACGTTGACAGTCTGTCACTCCCTCCGATAACCTATTGTTTTAAGATGAACGGGCTCAAGCGAAAAGACCTTCTCGATATCCAGTCCCTGACCACCGAGGAAATATCCCTTATTTGTCAGTCCGCGCGCTATTTCAAGGATCTGTTTACGCGCTCGGTAAAAACAGTACCTATTCTTCGGGGCAAGACCGTCTGTACACTGTTTTACGAACCATCCACCAGGACGCGGATAAGCTTCGAACTGGCGGCCAAACGGCTTTCGGCGGACATGATCAACGTGGCGGTTGCGACCTCGAGCGTGGTAAAAGGGGAGTCGCTTATCGATACCGTGCACACGATGGAGGCCATGAAGGCCGATTACATCGTGATGAGACATGCGGCGTCGCTGGCGCCGCATTTTTTATCTAAAAATATAGAAGCGTCGGTGATCAACGCCGGGGACGGGTTCCATGCCCACCCGACCCAGGCGTTGCTTGATACCTATTCGATCCTCGAAAAGAAGGGGACGCTCCAGGGGCTTCGCATCGGGATTGTTGGTGACGTCAAGCACTCAAGGGTGGCACGATCGGACATAGAGGCGTTCAAGCGTCTTGGCGCCCGGGTGGTGCTCTGCGGGCCGCCGACCCTGGTCCCGGACGAGTTTAAAATATACGACGTCGATATCTCCTACAATCTTGACGAAATACTCCCCGAGCTTGACGTCGTAAACATGCTCCGCATCCAGAGGGAGCGCCAGAAGGGCTCTCTCTTCCCGTCCCTGCGCGAGTATCACCAGCAGTATGCGCTCACCGAGGACCGCCTCAGGCGGTGCAAGGGCGACATTATCGTGATGCATCCAGGTCCGATAAACCGCGGGATCGAGATCGACCACCGGGTGGCGGACAGCCCGAACTCGATTATAAACGAACAGGTCACCAACGGGGTGGCGATCCGCATGTCGATTTTCTACCTGCTGGCCGGCGGGACTCCGCTCGAAGAGATGGAAAAGGTATAGCGATGGCGATAATAATCAAAAACGGCAGGGTGATCGATCCGGCGTCCGGCCTTGACGCGATTATGGATGTGCATATAACCGGCGAGATCGTATCGAGGATCGCTCTGGACATTCCGGTCGAACCGGGCTGCGAGCTTATCGATGCCACGGGCTGTGTCGTGCTTCCGGGGCTCATCGACATGCACGTTCACTTCCGCGAGCCGGGAAGCGAGGACAAGGAAACCATTATCGGCGGCTCGATCGTGGCCGCCAAGGGCGGCTTCACCTCGGTGTGCACCATGCCAAACACAACGCCGGTCATAGACAACCAGGCGCTGGTTCGTTTTATAAAGCTCGAGGCGGAAAAGGGGCCGATTAACGTGTTCCCCATCGCGAACATCACCAAAGGCGCCCGCGGTGAGGAGATCACCGAGATGGGCGAGCTGGTGAAGGGGGGAGCGGTCGGCTTCTCCGACGACGGAAAGCCCGTCCTCAGCTCCATCCTCATGCGGCGGGCGCTTGAATACGCGCGCATGTTCGACGTTCCCATCATCACCCATTCAGAGGATACGCTGCTTTCGGATGACGGAATCATCAACGAGGGAGTGACCTCGACCCTGCTGGGCCTGAAGGGTATCCCCCGCGAGGCCGAGGAGGTGATGATCGCGCGCGACGTCCTTCTCGCCAGGCTTACGAGGGGAAGACTGCATATCGCGCACGTTTCGTCAGGCGGCTCAATCGAGATAATCCGATGGGCGAAATCGCGCGGGGTACAGGTGACCTGCGAGACGGCGCCGCATTATTTCGCGCTCACCGACGCGGCGGTCGAGGAGCACCTTTCGATGGCAAAGATGAACCCCCCGCTTCGGACGGAAGCCGATCGTACCGCCATGATCGAAGGCCTGCGTAGCGGTGTCATTGACGTCATCGCGACCGACCATGCACCGCACCTTTTAAACGAAAAAATGCAGGAGCTCGAGTACGCGCCATTCGGCATAATCGGCCTGGAGACCGCGGTCCCGCTGGTCATCAGCGTGCTGGTGAGGCAAAACGGCTTTTCTCTTTGCGACGCGTTCAGGCCGCTTACGATCAATCCTTCGAATATACTCGGCCTTGGCCGCGGCGAACTCAAATCGGGTGCGGCCGCCGATATTACCATCATTGATCCGGAAAAAACAATCCTTGTCGACGAGAGCTTCATTATCTCGCGCTGTAAAAACACCCCGTTCATGGGCATGCAGCTGTATGGCTCTGTTGAATATACCATCTGCTCGGGGAAGGTGATGTACGGCGCGAACCGCTGATCCGAACGTCGACCGCTGCCGGACCGCGGATTTTATCCTGAATCAAGAATTTTTCCCGCGATCAAATAACACCTATCCGCCCGTTTCTAGACGCGAAGCACCTCCATCGATGCCTGCACTGGCTGAAACTTTGGATTCCCGAGGTCAAGGCTCATGACGATTCTCTCTCCGGGCGCGAGGGCCGTTTCGGTTTCGATCTGGATTCCGGTATGGCTAAGATTCAGGCAGCGACCTGAATAAACGGTCCCGGTCCCGTCGCGCCGGAAGGCGAGACCTGTGTTCATCTCCATACGGATATAATCGCGCCGCTCGTTATGATGAAGTCCCGGCATTGTCAAACCACCCCCTGTTTTTATCTCCCGGCGGTATCAACCTCATGGCTTTGGAAATGCCTGTGGTATGAGTATCGGCCATCAGGTCGCTGTTTTATGGACTCGGAAGTGACATTGCAGGGGTGAATGAAATACAATTGACTTTGCCTTTAAAAAAGGCAAGATCGAGGGAGCAGGGTCCTGAGTACCGGGACAGCCCCTTTATGCGAGGAATGCGGTGAGAGAGACCAAAAAACGGCTCAAGGTGCTGCTGGAGGCCGCATTTGAGATCAGTTTTCAGGCGATGGTGCAGATCGGAAGGGATGGCGAAATCATCGCTCTGAACGCGTCCGCGCGCGAGCTCGCCCGCACAATCTATGGACGGGACGTTACTCCGGGTGAAGCTGCCGCCGGTCTCCTCCCGACCGAAGATGAGGACAACTTCTCGACGGGCTTCATAAGGGCCCTGAAAGGAGACCGGGAACAGGAACGGCTTTTCGCGATCGTAACGGGCGTTGACGGCGAGGAATACTGGGTCGAGTATCTTTTCCGCCCGGTCGAAGTGGACGGAGTGGTCGAAAGCGTCCTCATGGCGATTGATGACATCACCAGGCGCAAGATCGCCATCGACGAGGTGGCGCGTAGCGCGCGGCGCTATCAGTCGTTGGTTAAAAATTCTTCCGATATCATCATCATCCTTAACCGTGAGGGTATGGTCCGATATGTAAGCGATACTGTTGAGCAGATACTGGGTTATCGTCCCAGGGATCTCATGGACAGGGATGTTACTGACTGGATATTCGCCGAAGATATGCCCGCATTTCGCAACGCGCTCGGAAGGGTCACCTCGCGCAGGGGAACGCAGTTCTTCACACAGTTCAGGTTCCGGCACCGGGAGGGTGAATGGGTCTTCTTCGAGGCTGTGGGCAACAACATGCTCGAGGACGAGACGATACAGGGGCTCGTACTTAACTGTCGGGACGTAACGGAACGAAAGCATTACGAGGAGATGCTGATCAAGATCAGCAGGCAGAATGAACTGATCCTGGAGGCCGCGGGCGAGGGGGTGTACGGGATCAATACGGATGGACTGATCACATTCGTCAATCCGGCGGCGGCGCGAATGATGGGTATGCGCGTCGAAGAGATGATCGGCAGCGACCATCGCGACGTCGTCAGGCAAAGCGATGAGAACGGGAATCTCTGCCCGGAGGAGGAGTGCCTTTATTTTGCGGCCATGAACGACGGTAATGTGCATACCGGAGACGGGGTCCTCTTTCGAAGAGCGGACGGATCGCCGTTTCCGGTACAGTATATCGCCACCCCGATTCTTGAACGCGGTCGCATCGTGGGGGCCGTCGTTACCTTCAACGATATCACTGAACGCAGGAGGGCGGAGGAAGACCTGCGCCGGGCCAAGGAGGAAGCCGATGCCGCCAATCGCGCCAAAAGCGAGTTTCTCGCCAACATGAGCCACGAGATACGGACACCGATTAACAGCCTGCTGGGATTTCTGGAACTGTTGGACGATACCGGGCTGGGCGCGACCCAGCACGAATACGTTTCTATTATACGTGAAAGCGGCCGGAGCCTGCTTGAAATTATCAGCGACATTCTGGATTATTCGAAAATAGAGTGCGGGAAAACGGATATAGAATCGAACGCGTTCCCCGCGCGTTCGGCGTTCGAATCGCCGGTCGAGCTGTTTTCCGCGCGGGCCTCCGAAAAGAAAATCAGCCTTGTCTCTTTCATAGATCCTCTGCTCCCGCATACACTGGTAGGTGATTCGCTGAGAGTCCGCCAGGTGCTGAACAACCTGATAGCGAATGCAATCAAGTTCACCCCTTCCGAAGGGCTGGTGATGGTAGAGATCGAATGCAGGGAAAAAAACAAAACGGGATGCAGGGTCGGTTTCTCCGTACGCGATACCGGTATAGGCATCGCCACCGACAAACAGGGAGTCATCTTCGAATCGTTTCACCAGGAGGATAATTCCATCGCGCGACGGTACGGCGGTACGGGACTGGGTCTTGCCATCAGCTCGAATCTCGTCCGGCTTATGGGCGGTGAGATCGGACTTGAAAGCGAAAAGGGTGCGGGCAGCAGGTTTTTTTTCGAGCTCGTTTTCGGACTCGCGGAAGAGCTGTCCCCGCCTCCGGCGCCCATCTGCGAGTCGGTGCGGAAGGTATTCCTTGTACGGTTTGGAGAAAAATCGACGGTCCAGGAGGAGATCATCGCCCGGTATCTGCGCGCGATGGCAATCGATTTCGAGGCTCCGCGATGGGGTACGACACTGCCGAACGAGGCCCGCGAGAGCCTCATAGTAGCCGACGTAAGCCTTCGGCCGGAGGGGGAAATCCTGTCAATCTTGAAAACAGTGCCGTCCGATTGTCTTGTGCTGGTAGCCGAAGAACGGCAGAGGTTTTTCCTGGAACGTGAAATCAGAACGGGTATCGGCCTTCTCTTCATGCCGCTGACAGCGACCAAAGTATTCGGGGCGCTCGGACGAACGGCGGGAGAGAGTAGAGGATCTGAAATCGCCGAAAAGCACTTCGATACAGAAGCGTTATTCATAGGAAAAGTGCTTGTTGCGGAGGATGCCCCGGTAAACCAGACGCTGATACGAATCATGCTCGAGCGGCTTGGATTATCTGTCGTTATCGCCGGTGACGGGATTCAGGTGGTGAACATGTTTCGCGACGGCGCATACGATATGGTTTTTATGGACATCGGCATGCCGGGGCTTGACGGTATCGAAGCGACGGCCCGTATCCTGGCCCTGGAAAAAAAGGAGTCGCGACGGCATACCCCGATCGTGGCGCTGACCGCACATGCGCTGAAAGGCGAGCGTGAACGCCTGCTCGCCGCGGGTATGGACGAATATCTTTCAAAGCCGGTGGATATGGGTTCGTTGCGGAGGGCCGTCGGTCTGTACCTGAACCGCAGGGGTGACGGGAACCCGGACGGCCCTTCGCCGGATGCCCGGATTACAGAACTCGGCGAGGCGGCTCGTGATCTGGGGATAGACCGTGAGGAGCTTCGAGGTCTGATCGATGATTTTCTCTCCTCGTCGGAGGAGTATCTCGGCGCGCTGGAGGAATCCGCGAAAGAGGGCGCGCCGGACGCGATGCGGTTCGCGGCGCATCGTCTGAAGGGGGCCGCGTCGAATTATCGATTAGCCGGACTTTCGGAACTCTCGGCCGAACTGGAGGAGGCGGCAGTAAAAGGAAGCGAGGCCGTTTACGAGGCGTTGATAGAGGGGATCCGCCGAGAGATAACGCGCCTCAAAAGCCGGTACCGGGAGAGCTGAGCGCTCAACGCCGCTCGTTGTTGAGATAGACCTCAAGGTCTCCGAAGGATATATGCAGCCGTACCCGCTCTTCAAAATCGACCAGAGACACGAGAGTACCGTAATGCCGCCCCGCCACGATGTTGACCTCCTTGTCCGAGAAGAGTCCGGCGATTACCGAAAGGACCGACGCGTCTTCGGCGTTGACGGCACCGAGCGAGCGCAGGTCGAATACGATGTTGTCGTTCCGAGCGAGCTTCAGGAACACGGTATTGAATATCTTGCGGGCCTCGGCGAGCACCTCCCGATCATTGATTCCCGTTTTGAATGAAATCAGCGTTGTCCCGTTGCCGCGTGACAGGTTTAGGTGCTCGGTACGCTCGGCGGCCTCCTCGAGCTTCTGGATGCGGCCGATACGAAGCGCGGCGTCGATCTTCTGGGTGAGCATGGCGTAGGTGTGGGGCTTGATCATATAATCCGCGGCTCCCTGGCGCATTGCGGTAACGACGTCTTCCTTTTGCGATTTTGAGGTAAGCATTATGATCGGGATGCTGCGCGTGATCTCGTCCTTTTTCATCTGCTTCAGGACCTCGAACCCGTCCATGTGCGGCATCATGATGTCGAGGAGGATGAGGTCCGGATTTCCGGTGCGTGCCAGCTCGATTCCCTCGCGACCGGATGCGGCCACCACGACGCTGTGACCCATTTTCTTTATCTGGGTTTCGAGGAGCTTCAGAGTATTCCTGTCGTCATCTATCGCGAGGATCAGATACATACTGGCACCACCACCGGTGATGTTCCCAGTATCCTGGCCAAATAATGCCCAAGTCAAGAGCTTTTCATGCTGAAAAGCCAATCGCGCTTCGCTTCGTTTTCAATCCACACTCAAGAGCAGCGATTTGAGATACGCGGTCTCAGGGCAGTAAATGCTGACCGGGTGGTCGGGGGGGTGGTGACCCGTGTGTAAAATGGACACGGCCCTTCCGGCGTCAGCCGCCGCGCCGAAGACGACTTTTTGGAAGAGGTCCATGCCGAGAAAGCGCGAGCAGGAACAGGTAAGGACGAGGGCGCCCGGCCGGCATTTTCTAATGGCCTGCAGGTTTAGTTCCTTATAGCCCCGGCAGGCCGCGGCGACGGACTGCCTGTTTTTGGCGAACGCCGGTGGGTCGATGATGATGAGGTCGCTCGAAATGTCAACGCCGCGGAGGTATTCGAAGGCGTCGGCGGTGACTCCGCGCGAACGGCCCGTCAGGGCGTTCAGCTCGGCGTTGCGCTCCGCCATCCGGACCGCCGGCTCGGAAACATCCACCGAGACAGCCTCGATCGCGCCTCCGGCGAGGGCTGCGACGCTGAAACCGCCGGTGTAGGAAAACAGGTTGAGAACCGAGCGGCCGCGGGAAATGCCTGCTATAAGCGCACGATTGTCCCGCTGGTCGATAAAAAAGCCGGTCTTCTGTCCATGGCGCACGTCCACGATAAAGCGCAGTCCGTTTTCAACGATGATGATTTCCTCGGGCGTGGCCCCGCTTATTGTGCCGTTACGCTCGGGGAGTCCTTCGATCGAACGGCCAGCGTGGTCGCTCCGCTCGTAGATGCTATGGGGAGCGAAGACCTCTTGAAGCAGGTCGATGATAGTGTTACGCATGCGCTCGATGCCGAGCGTGAGTATTTGAATAACCAGGTGCCCGTCATAGCTGTCCGCGACCAGTCCGGGCAGGAAATCCCCCTCGGAAAACACCGCGCGGAATGCTGTCGTTTGCGCGGTGACGCCGGAACATTTTCTTCTTTCGAGCGCGGAGAGCAGGCGCTCGCGTATAAGCGCGCTGTCCACGGTGCGTTCATCGAAAGAGAGCATACGGACGGCTATTTGCGAGCGGCCGTTGAAGTAGCCATAACCGAGATGAGTGCCCGAGTTGTCACGTACCGATACAATAGTGCCGTCGTCCGTTCCATCGTCTAGACGGTCGATCGCGCCTGAAAAAATCCATGGATGGCGCTGGGCGACGGGCTTCTCCTTGCCGGGGCGCAGGAATATTCGTTTGTATTGCGTCATTGTCGATCCACCGGCGATATCATGCAGATTCGTCGTTTTCTCCGCCGTTCCCGGGGAGATTGCGTTTGCGGTACTGTCCGGGGGATATGCCTACATGTTTCGAGAAGGCGGTGATAAATGTTGTGTTGGAATTGAAACCCGCGGCGATTCCGACCGAGAGAATGGAGCGGTCGGGTTCGTCGACAAGGAGCATTTTCGCCTCCTCGATCCGGTATTCGTTGACGAAGGTGCTGAAGTTTTTCTTTACCCGCTCGTTAAGAATCTGCGAGAGCTGATGGGTGCTGATTCCAAGGTCACTTGCAAGGTCCTTGAGGGAGAGCTCTTCATCGGCGAAGGCCTTTTCGACCTCCATGATTTCGCGCAGACGCTTGAGTATGCGGTCCAGGTCGAGACCGTGGAGGCGCGAACGCTCGTAGTGGGCCTTCCTGCTCTCGATCTTCAGGAGTCGGATATAATCCGGATGGCGCTGGGTGGCCAGGTACACGAGGCAGGTAAAGAGATTGGCCATCAGGACGGCCGCCTTGAGCAAGTTAATCGAAAAAAAATCCCCCGCAACGGCAAGGATGTTTGAACTTACGATCGAGAGGGCGAAAAGATAGCCCATGCGGGAAAGGCGCACGGCGCGGCTGTCCGGCTGTTTGCGCCATATGGTGATCATCGAGACAAGCGTCGGAAGCATCGCGAGCACAAGATACAGCTTCGGAAGCATGAACGAGGCGTAGACGAGTCTGAAATATGGTGGGAGCGCCGTGAAGCTCTCACTCAGGATGGGACGGACATCGACATACCGGTCGTCCGGTGCAAGGCCTTCGATGAACAGGGGAAGCAGGAGTAAAATTGCCGACAGCAGGCTCGGGACGAAAAGCAGCAGGTATCTTCGCCGGAAGAGGAACCGGTTAGATATGATCCATTTATAACGGAGAACCATAAGCGGCGGGACGAGGAAAATGACCGGCACGAGGAGTGTCTTTAAGTGGTAGATGGAGGCCCACTGGTCGAAGATGCCGGTGGAATACAGGCTAATATGGAAGAGCCATAGCCCGAGCCCGGCGAATGAAAAGGAATAGACCAGATGGACCGGCTCCTTGCTCTTCTGCGCGAACTGGCCGAGCGAGATCACGAACGCGAAGAGCGCCCCGAAAAACATGAAAAAATGTAAAACCGTTTCAGCCATGATTGGTCCCGCAACCCATCCGCATGTCTTCTGATATGATGCGTGCAGAAATCATACAATCGAAAAACGGAGGTGGAGCCAAATTTCATGATTATAATCCTGAAATGATGGAGAATCCATTGTTATAATTTGGGTAGACAAAAATGATATTATGATGCTATTATTTTGAATTGATAGCCGAAGTGCCGCCAATGGCGGCGGGCGATCGGAGCACATACACCCGGAGGTGGATTATGTCAGTGGATTATTCGAAAGAGTTTGATCGATTTCTGGAGCGGGAAAAACACCTTGGCCTTATGATACGAAGCCGGGTAAAGAAATACGGCGATAAAAAGGTGGCCGTCCGGCACAAACCTCACGGCGAGTGGATCGCCTATACCTGGGCCACGTTCGGTTCGATGATCGAGTCGACGGCCAGAGCACTGCTCGAGGCGGGTGCGAAGGAAAACGAGATGGTCGGTATTTTCGCAGCGAACAGCGCCTGGTGGGCGGTCGCGGATTATGCATGTTTTACAATCCGGGCCTGCTCGGTTCCTGTTTACGCAACCAACTCGGCGAAGGAACTCGAGTATATCGTAGACGATGCACGGATCCGCATTTTGTTCGCCGGCAATCAGGACCAGTATGAGAAGGCCATGGTGGTAAAAAAGACCTCTAAATACCTGAAGAAGATCGTGGTTTTCGATCCAGTGGCGAAAATCGAGAAAAGCGGCGACGTGATGTATCTTGAAGATTTCATGGCAATCGGGAAAAAGGCCGACAGGGGCGCCGAACTTGAGGCAAGGGTCGCCAGGCTCGACCCGGAAGACCTTTCGACGCTTATCTATACGTCCGGTACCACCGGCGAGCCCAAGGGCGTCATGCTTACCCACAAGAACTGGCTGGCAATGCTGTTCGCGACGGGATATTTTATACCCATCGTGGAAACCGACGTCAATCTGGCGTTCCTTCCGCTGTCGCACGTCTTCGAACGGGCATGGAGTTACTTCATTCTGTGCAACAACGGGCAGGTTGATTACTGCCACGACACCAAGGCGATTCTGGAATTCCTGAAGGAGTCCAGGCCTCACTACATGTGCAGCGTTCCCCGGATGTGGGAAAAGGTGTACGCCATGGTGCAGGACGGCATCGCAAACGCTCCCGAGAAAAAACAGAAGATATTCAGATGGGCGCTCGGTGTTGGCGGTGAGTACCAGGCCCGCAAACGCGATAAAAAGTTCATCGGTCCGTGGCTGGGTTTCAAGCACAAGGTGGCTTACGGGCTTGTGCTTAAAAAGGTCAAGGGCATCTTTGGCGGCAGAAACAAGGTGTTCAACTGCGGCGGTTCGGCCTTCTCGGGCGAAATAGCCGAGTTCTTCTTTAACGCCGGTGTGCTTCTTCTCCAGGGTTACGGTATGACGGAATGTTTTGTCATCAGCGTCGCCAATCCCGAGCATAACAAGTTCGGCACCTGCGGTCCGGTGGTCCCGCTGATGCAGGTGCGGATATCTCCCGAGGGGGAAATACAGGCAAAAAGCCCGAGCATGATGAAGGGCTACTGGAACAAGCCGGAGCTTACGAAGGAAATGTTCACCGGAGACGGCTGGATAAAGACCGGGGACGTGGGATTCATCGACGCCGAGGGATACGTCACCATCACCGACCGCATAAAGGACCTCTTCAAAACTTCGGGCGGCAAGTATATCTCGCCCCAGCAGATCGAGACGCTGCTTAAAGAGGACATCTATTTTGAGCAGGTGGCGGCAATTGGCGACCAGCGCAAGTTCGTCTCCGCGCTCATCGTCCCCGCTTTCGACCCGCTGACCAACTGGGCGAAGAAGAAGAGTATTTCGTTCTCCTCCCGCGAGGAACTGCTTAAAAACCCGGAGGTTATGAAGCTGTACCGGGAGAAGATCGACCATTATACACGCGACCTCGGGCAGGTCGAGAAGATCAAAAAGTTCACGCTGCTCGCGAAGGAGTTCACGCAGGAAGAGGGGGAGATCACCCCTACCCAGAAGATACGCCGCAAGATCATCAACCAGCGCTACAGGGACGTCATAGACGCCATGTATGCAGAGTGATCAGCGCGCCGCAAGGCGCTGATTTCCCATAATTAAAGGCGGGGCACGGGCCCCGCCTTTTCTTTGTCTTGACTTCGGGCCGCCTTCCATTATATATATTCCAGCGGACTGCGCGCGGAACGCCGGGCCTCCGGTTTATGAAGTTGCCGTCTTGTCGCCTGACCATGCGAAAGAGTGATGGACATCCCAATCGACTTCGCGGGGCGCTTCAGGGCGTCCCGCGGACGCAAAGATCCGAAGAGACCTCCGGTAGCAGACGGACGATGTTTGCGGTCGCCGTTGTGCTCTTGATTGGTCTCTTGCTGTTACTCTTCCGTACCTGCGGGCCACGCACGTGCGGGCCCGGAAACGGTGGACCGCAGATGCACAGGCAGGGCATTCCGGATAAAGGTGTTGATACGGTTTCCGTGCGGGCGAAGAAACAGGGGCGCCCCGAAACGATTCCGATTGATGAAGACAGGAATATTTCGACGGAATCCCCGAAATATGAGGGGCCCGTCGATCTGGGGACGCAGGTCGAGATGTTAACGAAATAGACCGGCGGCGTAATGCCGGAGGTTCACCAACGGGGGTGATGGCGATGCAAGGAGCTAATCGGACGTTTAAAGTCGGACTGGTGCTGATTGCGGTTGTTGCGGTGCTCTTTGTCGGGGCCGCCTGGTATTTCAGTTCGGTGCTCATGTTTCCGGGCCCATTCGAATGTACGAAAGAACATTTTGTTTATTGCGGAGACCCGATGGAACAGGGGATACCCTTCGAAAAAATTGAACTTAAAAGCTCGGATGGTCTCATGATCCGCGGCTGGTACATGCCGGCCGGAAATTCGACCAGGGCGGTCGTGTTCGCGCATGGCCGCGGGGCGAACCGTAACGAGGGGATGCGATTTGCACGGCCGCTGCACGACGCGGGGTACGCGGTGCTCGCCTTTGACTTCAGGCATTGCGGGGAGAGCTCCAGGTCGTTCAACTCTACGGGATACCATGAGAAGAAAGACATTATCGCCGCGGTGGATTTTCTCGAAAGGAAAAAGGGGATGAAAAGCATCGGCCTGATGGGATGGTCGCAGGGCGCCGCCACGGGCATCATCGCCATGGCGGAAGACAAACGCATCAGGGCCGGGATATTCGAGGCTGGTTTCGCCAATGCCGCCGACGCGGTCGCCGAGGCTGCGTCGCGCGATTTCGGCCTGCCCCGAAGGCCGCTCCTTCCCTTTGTCATGTGGCTGTACAGTGTGCGCGGCAGGCTCGATACGGACGCAATGAATGCGGAGGATGTCATAGGGTCGATCGCGCCGCGGCCGGTCTACATCATCCACGGCGACGCCGACACCATGGTGTATTACCACCACGGTGAGCGCCTTTTTGCCGCGGCCGGAAAGCCCAAGCAGATGTGGACGGTAAAGGGGGGGCCCCACGTTGAGTGCTGGCAGATGGATAGAAAGCGCGCGGAGGGCTCGGTTAAGGAGTTTTTTAAGAAATACCTTTAATCAAAATTTTGCCGCCGTGGACTGGCACAACCCATGGAAGACCATACCTACAGTGTTTCCGAGATAACCCGCCTGCTTAAAAAGAGCATAGAGGGCAATCCCGAGTTCACGAGCGTGTGGATAAAAGGGGAGCTCTCTAACGTCACCTATCATTCCTCGGGCCATATCTATTTCACGCTGAAGGACGAGCAGGCCGTACTCTCGTCGGCGTTCTTCAAGTATGCGAACAAAGGCCTCTCGTTTCGGCTGGAGGAGGGGATGAGCGTGCTCTCCCTTGGCTCGTTTACGGTGTACGAGAAGCGCGGCAGTTACCAGTTCATCGTCGCGCAGATGCGCCTGGAAGGCATCGGCGAGCTCCTGAAGCGCATCGAACAGCTTAAGAAAAAACTCCTGGACGAAGGGGCGCTCGATCCGGCGCGGAAAAAAGTGAAGCCGTTTCTTCCCCGGCGCCTCGGCGTGGTTACGTCGCCGACGGGCGCCGCGATCAGGGACATCATCAAGGTGGCCATGCGGCGGTTCCCCAATATAGAGATCGTGCTCGCCCCCGCGAAGGTCCAGGGCGCGGATGCGGCGGTATCCATTATACGGGGTATCGAAGAGCTCAACCGGCCGGTCCACTCGATCGACGTCATCATCTGCGGCAGGGGAGGCGGTTCGTTCGAGGACCTGCTGCCGTTTAACGAGGAAGCGGTGGTGCGCTCCATCCTCGCCTCGCGCGTGCCGGTCATCTCGGCGGTCGGCCACCAGATCGATCATCCTCTGTCCGACGATGCGGCCGATTATGCGGCGCCCACGCCATCGGCCGCGGCGGAGATCGCCGTGCCGATGAAAAGCGAACTCACGGCGGAGATCGACTATCTTTCGATCAGGGCGCAGACGGCGCTTTCCTCAAGGATGGCGTATCTCTCGAACATGCTCTCGGGTATCGCGGGCCTTCGCTGCTTCCGCAACCCGCGCGAAATCGTAACAATGCGTGAATTGTCGCTCGTCGACCTGGAGCAGAAGATGACCTCCGCGCTGAAGGACAGGGTCGCCGCCGGCCGGCAACGCCTGCTCGCGCTTCCCGATCTGTACCGCCTGTGGAGAACCGAGACAAGGGGGAGGCGCTCCCGCCTCGACGTGGCCTGGGGGGCCGTGGAAAAGCTCTCGCCGCGCGGGGTGCTCAGGCGCGGTTATTCCCTTGCGACCGATACGCGGGGACGAATCATTAAAAGCGTAAGGACGGTAAAGCCCGGTGAGGCGATCGGCGTTGCGTTGGCGGATGGCTCGATGGGATGCACGGTAAATACCATACAACGCGAGGTGCGCGGTGGAAAAGAAGACGCCGGCAAAGGGAAAACCAAGCTTTGAAAAGGCGCTCGAGGAGCTCGAGAAGATAGCCGAGAAACTCGAGGACGGAAGCCTCGGACTCGAGGGATCGATAGCGGAGTTCGAGCGGGGCTCGAGGCTTGCCCGTTACTGCCGAGAGAAACTTGACGAGGCCGAGCGCAGGATCGAGATACTCCAGAAGGGCGAGGACGGGACGATCGAGAAAAGGGCCGTGCGGGTAAAACCGGACACCGGCGAGATCGATGATGACGAGGACCTGCAGGGTTCGCTCCTGTAGCGGTGTAAAGCATGAGAATATGCAGCGAGGACGCGATGAAGAACACACTGGCCGTATGCCTTGCGATGTTTTTATTGGTTTCGTGTAAACCCGCGCAGACGGTCATCTTCTGTGAGGGCGTGACCCCCGAAGGGAAGGGCTCGGAGTGCGGGGCGCGCTTCACCACGGGAGAGGTCACGATGCTCGTGAGCCTGAAACAGCGCTTCGAAGTAAACACGCTGGCTGTTAAAATCCACGAACGCGCGGAGACGAAGGACCGGCTGGTGGATTCGTTCACCTTCAGCGTCGACCCGGAAAAGCAATCGGCGACGACAAACCTGTCGTTTTTCAACGAGGGGAGGTATCGGGTAACGGTGATCGGAAAGGAGTCTGCCGTGCTCGGAGAGTCGGAAATCGAGGTCGTCGATACCTATTAGCCCGCCGATCGGTCGGCCTTGCGCTGTTTCTCCTCGCGGTAGTAATACAGAAGCAGGAGAAACGCGCCGATGACAATAGCGGCGTCGGCCACGTTGAAAGCCGGCCATCGGAAAACCGCGTCATCCCCGATGTATATGAAGTCGACGACACCAGGCTTTCCAAGCAGACGGTCGAGGATGTTCCCCACCGCGCCCGACATAACCAAAGCCATCGCGCCGCAGAAGAGCGGCGTTTTTTGTTTTTCGAGGGCGTAGTACACGACGAGCATCGAGAGTACCAGGATGGAGACTATTAGAAAAAAGGTCTGGTATCCCTGTAAAATGCCGAAAAGGCCGCCGCGGTTGTAGAGGAGCGTAAGCTGGACGAAGCTTCCGAAGACGTCGATTCGTTCGTGCAGCCCGATGTGGGCCACCGCGAGCTCCTTGGTGACAATGTCGAGCGCGAGCGAAAACGCAAACAGTATGCCGGCAATCATGTGTTTTTTCATCATTATCCCCGTTTGTGGTCTCGGCAGGATTACTTGATACTCAGCACGATCCGGGTGCAACGCGGGCAGAGTTCCGGATGCGCCTGAGCGCCACCCAGCTTCAGTGAATAATTCCAGCAGCGCACGCACTTGCGACCGGCGCTCTTTGCGACCCGTATGGATGAATTGTCGAAATCCTCCATGCCGGCCTTTTTCTCGACGCTGACGGCCACCCCGGCCACCTGAAAGAACCTCCGGGCCTCGTCACCCATCTCGTCGATCATTTTTCTCGTTTTCTCGTTGGCGATGAAGAGTTCGATATCGGCCTCAAGCGAGGTGCCGATTGTTTTCTCCTTGCGCTTGGTCTCGAGCGATTTCAGAACGTCCTTCTTGATGTCAATGAGCGACTCCATCTTCGCCGCCACCTCGGGATTATGGAAGGCGTCATCGAGCCGATAGTATTCCTTCGTATGGACCGAGTCGGTCCTGCCGGAAAAGCGCCACACCTCCTCGGCGGTAAAGCAGAGCACCGGGGCCGCGAGGCGGGTAAGGGCCTCGCTGATCTCATGCAGGGCGGTCTGGTTGGATCGCCTGGAAGCCGAGTCCACGGCCTCGATGTAGAGTATGTCCTTCGAGATGTCGAAATAGAGGGACGACAGTTCCACCGCGCAGAAGTTGAGGATCTTTCGGTAAACAAGGTGGAACTCGAACTTTTCATAATGCTCGATCACCTGCCGGGAAAGCTCGTAGAGCTCGTGCAGTATCCATTTGTCGATATCGAGCAGATCGGCGTACGGGAGCGCCCGCTCGGGTGAGAAGTCAGAGAGGTTCCCGATGATGAACTTGAAGGTGTTACGGATCTTGCGATAGGAATCCGCTATCTGGTTCATCATGTCGAGGCCGATGCGCAGGTCGTTGCGGTAGTCCTCGGAGGAGACCCACAGGCGAATGATGTCCGCGCCGAACTTCTCGATAAGCTGGGACGGCGGAATGACGTTGCCCATGGACTTGCTCATGGCCTTGCCCTCCTCGTCGAGGAGGAAGCCGTGCGTGAGCACCGTGTCATACGGCGCGCGCCCGCGCAGGGCGATGGCCGGCCACATCGAGGACTGGAACCAGCCGCGGTGCTGGTCGCTGCCTTCCAGGTACAGATCGGACGGCCAGCGATGGTCCTTCCACGAATCGAGCACCGCAAAATGCGAAACGCCTGAATCGAACCAGACGTCGAGGATGTCGTATTCCTTCTCGAATTCCTCGCCGCCACAGCCGCACTTCGTTCCCGGGGGGACTAGTTCTTTTATGTCGAGCGTGTACCACGAGTCGATGTTCTTTTCGACCGAAAGCTTTGAAAAATGATGAATTGTCTCAGAGGTCATCAGATTCGCTTGGCATTTTTTGCAACGGAACGAGGGGATCGGAACGCCCCACGAGCGCTGTCGCGAAAGGCACCAGTCGGGACGGCCTTCGATCATGCCGCGGAAGCGCAGCTCGCCCCAGGACGGGATCCACGTTGTGTCGTCGGCGGCCTTTAGAGCCAGCTTCCTGAGGTCACGGTGATCCACCATGAAGAACCACTGTTCGGTGGCGCGGAAAATGAGCGGCTCCTTGCAGCGCCAACAGTGCGGATACGAGTGCTCGAGGTCCGAGGTGTGAATGAATACGCCTTTTTTCTTTAAAAGCTCGATCACCCTGGGATTCGCGTCGAAAACGTTGACACCCTTCATTTCGGGAAACTCATCGGTGAACTTGCCCTCGTCGTCGACGGGGCAGTAGACGTCGAGCCCGCTCTCCATGCCGAGCACGTAATCCTCCATACCGTGTCCCGGAGCGATATGCACGATGCCCGTGCCCTGGTCGAGCGTAACGAATCCCGCGAAGAGCACTTTCGATTCGCGATCGATAAAGGGATGCCGTACCTTCAATTTTTCGATCTGATCCTTTGATAGGGGAAGGGCCTCTCCCTTTTCGATGCCGGTTATTTGCGCCACCGAGTCGGCGAGGCCATCGGCCATGATGTAATACTCGTCGCCCGAGCGGTAGGCCGAGTAGGGGAAATCGGGATGGAAACAGACGCCGAGGTTCGCCGGAAGCGTCCATGGCGTGGTTGTCCAGATCAGGACGTAGAGTTTCTCTTTGTCGACCCCCGGGATATCGACCGACGACGGACCGACCGGGAATTTAACAAAAATGGAGGGCGAAGAATGGTCGTGGTATTCCACCTCGGCCTCGGCAAGCGCCGTTACGCAGGTGGGGCACCAGTAGATGGGCTTCTTCCCGCGCGAGATGAAGCCCTCTTTAAAAAGATCGCCGAACACCTCCAGAATTTTCGCCTCGTACTGCGCGGACATGGTGAGGTACGGGTGGTCGTAGTCGCCGAACACGCCGAGCCGCTTGAATTCTTCCATCTGTATTTTTACGAACTTCGCGGCGTACTCACGGCAGCGCGTGCGGATCGCGTGCTTGGGCATAGAGGCCGCCTTTTCGCCGAGTTGGCGCGTCACCTGGAGCTCGATGGGGAGCCCGTGGCAGTCCCAGCCGGGCACATAGGGTGACTTGAAGCCCATCATGGTCTTGTGCTTTACGATGATATCTTTAAGTATCTTGTTCAGCGCGTGGCCCAGGTGGATGTTGCCGTTGGCGTACGGAGGGCCGTCGTGCAGTATGTACAGCGGCTTTCCCTCGCGCGCGGCGAGCAGGGTTTCGTAAATGTTTTCCTTCGACCACTGGGCGAGCATGTCGGGCTCGCGCCTGGGAAGGTTCGCCCGCATGGGGAAATCGGTGGTCGGGAGATTGACGGTCTTTGAATAATCCATGGCGTCCTCGCAGCGTATGTGAATACGGGTCTGTAGCGTATCGTACGTCCCGGGGGGCACAGTCCCGCGGCAGACGGCTATGCCAACAAGTGTAACGCGATATCCGCGTTGATCAAAGGATAACTCACGCGAGTGTGAAAAGTTTTGTCAATAGTATTTTTCCGCATGAAACTCTCAAGCCTTGGCCCGGGATTGTCCCCGGAAACAAAAGAAGGCCGGGCGATAAGCCCGGCCGCAGAGTCTACTTTTGTCATGGTGGTAAAGGATTTATTGCAGCTTGCGCTTTAAGCTCTCCGCCGGCTGGACCCCGACCATCCTCTCAACCTCTTTTCCATCCCTGAACAGGATCAGCGTGGGAATTGAGCTGATTCCGAACTGCCGTGCGACGCCGGGATTCTCGTCGGTATTGAGCTTCACGATCCGGGCATTCCCATTCAGCTCTTTCGCGATTCCTTCGAGTATGGGGGTCTGCATTCGGCAGGGACCACACCACGGGGCCCAGAAATCGACAAGCACCGTCCCTTGCACCCCAAGTACTTCGTTTGAAAAAGTGCCATCGGTGACTTCTATCAATGTGGACATATCTGTTCCTCCATAAAATGTATATGTTATAGAATTTAATAAAATACTAAATATTCGTCAACACTATTTTCTATGCTCACCCGTATTTATTGTGTTTATCGATTTCCTCTTCGTCGCAACAGATTATTTTTCCAGTAATATGCGGGTCCTTGTCGATCGGGAAAGGTGAGGTGTAACGGCATTATGTTTTTGGCGACGCGGAGCCTGGTCGAAGATTCATTGCCGGCGTATTTCCTCTGTCAGGAGCTCGAGGCGTTTTCTGATCGACTCGCGTATCGAACGGGTCTGCTCCATTCTCGCCTCGAAAGAACCGGTAAACGATGCGGGGTCCTCGAGACTCCAGTGCAGCCGTTTCGTCACGCCGGGGAATACGGGGCAGCGTTCCGCTGTGCTCTCGTCGCAGACGGTTATAACATACCCGTACATCCCGCCCTTTTTAAAGAGCTCGAACACTCCTTTCGATTTGCTCCCGGAGATGTCGATACCGATCTCGGTCATCGCCTCTACCGCGAGCTCGTTAAGCGGACGGCCCGGCTCGAAACCGGCGCTTTCGGCGATGATGATGTCGCCATGATATCGGTTGGCCATCGCCTCGGCCATCTGGCTGCGGGCCGTGTTGTGCACGCAGATGAAAAGTATCCGTATCTTTTTCATTCCAATCCTCCGAATCCGGTGAAGGGAACAGCATATGAATTGGCGGTTAATGATTTTTGAAGATGGCGTAAGGATTTTGTAAAAAACGCGGCGGGGATAATTGCGCTAATCCCTGACAAGGAATCCGTTGGACTTTATTTCGGCCAGTGATTCCGGTATGGTTTCGATGAAGGCTCGTATCTCGTCGCGCACGCGCCGGTAGTGGATGAGGGCCTCCTCTTCGCCGGCGGCGCTCCGCGCGAGCTGCGGCGGGTCCTCGAATCCCCGGTGGACGATTTTCGCCTTCCCCGGGAAGAACGGGCAGTTTTCCCGCGCGTGGCCGCAGACGGTCACGACGTAATCGAAGGGGATGTGCATGACGCTGTCGACATTCTTCGAGGTGTGAGCCGAGATATCGACGCCCGCCTCGGCCATCACCGCGATTGCGCGCGGGTCGAGCCCCTTGGCCGCGGTTCCGGCCGACCAGGCTTCGACGCGGTCGGCCTTCAGCTTTTTTGCCCAGCCCTCGGCCATCTGGCTGCGGCAGGAGTTGCCGGTGCAGAGGAAGAGTATTTTTAGTTTTTGGGACTCCATGTGTGCCGCCTTTTTACGGGTGTATTCGAGCCGCGATCATCCCTGCGAGCTTGTCTTTCGAGGGGAGATTCTTTCCGCGATGGATCACCCTGCCGTCCAGCTTCAACACGGGGGTGAAGGGTACATGCCTGATTACCTGTTTCCAGTCGGTCACCTTGCGAACCTCGGCCTCAGGGCAGTTATCCGCAACCGCCGCAGTGGTCAAATCGTAAAGCCTTTCGCAGAAGCCGCATCCGGGTCCGATAATTTCAAATAGCATCTCCATTCTCCCGTGATAATTAATCCTGCCGTCTGCCTCTACGCTTCATTCGCGAAGAACCTTCGCCTGAAGAAGAGAGCCACGTTCACGAGCGATATGAGTACCGGCACCTCGACCAGCGGTCCGATGACGGCAGCGAAGGCCACGCCGGAGTGGATGCCGAAAACCGCGACCGCAACCGCGATGGCGAGCTCGAAGTTGTTGCTGGCCGCGGTGAATGAAAGCGTGGCGCTGATCGGGTACGTCGCGCCGATCTTTTTGCTCATGAAAAAACTGACCATGAACATCACCACGAAATAGATAAGCAGCGGAATCGTGATGCGCACCACATCCATCGGGATTTTCACGATGTACTCGCCCTTCAGGCTGAACATCACGACGATTGTGAAGAGAAGTGCGATGAGCGTGATGGGGCTTATCTTCGGGATGAAGCGGTGCTCATACCAGTCCTTAGACTTGAATTTAATCAGTGCAAATCGTGTAACGACTCCAGCGATGAACGGAATGCCGAGATAGATGAACACGCTCTCGGCGATCTGGCCTATCGTGATGTCCACGATGCTGCCCTGAAGGCCGAAGTACGGAGGCAGGACGGTGATGAAGAACCATGCGTACACGCTGAAAAAAAGAACCTGAAATACGCTGTTGAAGGCGACCAGGCCGGCCGCGTATTCGGTATCACCCCGCGCCAGATCGTTCCAGACGATCACCATGGCAATACAGCGGGCCAGCCCGATCATGATGAGGCCGACCATGTACTCGGGATAACCGGACAGAAAGGCTATGGCGAGAAAGAACATGAGAAACGGGCCGATGAGCCAGTTCTGGACGAGGGAAAGCAGGAGGACGCGCCAGTTCTTGAAGACGTCCCCCAGCTCCTCGTATTTGACCTTGGCGAGGGGCGGATACATCATGAGGATTAGTCCGACAGCGATAGGGATATTTGTGGTCCCGACCTGAAAGCGGTTCCAGAAGTCCGCAGTTTCCGGGATATAATACCCCAGGCCGACCCCAGCGGCCATTGCCGTGAAGATCCAGAGCGTCAGGTAGCGGTCCAGGAAGGAGAGTTTTTTCAACAGACCGTCTTTCATGGTTTCCTCCGGGTCTTTGTGACTATGCAATTGTTTTTTTCGCGCCGACGGGCGAGCAGTTTCGCGTGATCATGTTTGAATGGCGTCCTTCCATCGGAAAGCCGGCGCAGGATGGCGAGTATTTCCGGATACTCTGCGGTGATGCCGTCGGCCAGCCTGTAGTACACCCACTGTGCGCGCTTGCGTGACGCGATCAGTCCGGAGTTTTTGAGCTTCGCCAGGTGCCGCGACAGATTTGACTGGCTTGTCCCGAGGCAGCTCTCGATGTCGCATACGCACAATTCCCCGGTGGTGAGCAGGCAGGCGGCACGCAGCCTGGTTTCATCGCCGAGCGCTTTCAATATTTCGGCAGGAGACATGTATATTCCTTTATTCCAATATACTCATATATAAGCTTCCCGTCCTCCCCGGTCAAGACTTTTCTTGAAAGATGATGAAACGCCGCCAGGGATTACACGGCTGAGAAGAGCAGATACACCCCGCCGAAAATCACGAGCACGCCGCATGCTTTCTTTAATACTAGCGCGCCTCTCGATTTCTCGTTCCAGTTCAGGTACTGCTGGACCACTTCGGTAAAGGTGCCCGCGAGCACGATGATGGAGCAGTGCCCGAACGCATAGGCGAGAACGAGAGAAACGGCGAATGCAAGCTGCGTTGAGGCCACGCTGAAGACCACGCCGAGCATCGGAGCCATGTACGCGAAGGTGCAGGGGCCGAGCGCGACACCGAAGACGAGACCCAGCGCGAGCGCGGCGATGAGGCCCCGTCCTTTGAACCGAGGATTCGCACCATTTTCGAGAAAGGGGAGAGGAATGACGCCGAGCAGGTACAGGCCAATGATGAAAAATATCATCGCGACAAAATAGTTGCCCCATGGGCCGAGGTCGCCCATCATCCTCCCCGCCAGGCCCGTGATGAGGCCGATGAGGCCAATGGTAACGAGAATGCCCGTCGAGAAAAGGAGCGCGAGCGCGAAGGCACGAGCGGTGCCGACCCGTCCCTGTCCGTCGATAAAGCCGACGATGAGCGGGATGCTGGCGAGATGGCAGGGGGAGAGCAGGATGCTCGCCACCCCCCAGAGGAAGGCGCCGGATAGCGCGATCCCGGGTGAGCCGCCGAGCGTACCCGAGAGCCAGGTGAAGAACTCGAGCAGCATCAGCGCACCCCCTTCATCTTCAGAACTCTGACGACTTCCTCTTTCGGAAAGAAGCCCTCGTGGCGGAAATATTCCTTTCCTTCTTTGTCGAGAAACACCTGGGTCGGGATGACGCGTATGCCGTACTGCATGCCGAAGGGCCTGCCCTCCGGAGTCCAGACGTCATGGAACACGACTCGTACCTGTCCTTTATAGGTTTCCTCGATTTCCTTCATAATCGGCTGCATCATCTTGCATGGTATGCAGTTGAGCGAACCGATCTCGACAAAGGTGACGAGAATTTCGTTTTTAACGGCCGACGCGGGTACAACTGACCCTTCGGCCGGGTTGCGCGATTCCGCCAGGGTTATTTCGTTCGAGGAGGATTTTGAGTCACCACATCCGAAGACGCTCCCCACGGTGGCGAGAGCGAATTCGCCGGTAGAGCAGGAGCATTCTCCCTTAAAATAGTTTCCTCCCGTTGCGAGAACGAGCGCGATACAAACAGGTAAGGCGATCTTGAGCCATTTTTTCATCTGTTCATCTCCTGATGATTGTATTGGCGAACCGGCCGAGCGGGGCCCGCATTTCAGTCCAGCATGGTACTTTAGCCGCAACAGCCACATCCGCCGGTCGCATTTCCCGGCGCTGTCGATTGTTTTCCGCCTCGAATCAATTCGACGATGCGCGCGACATTCTCCCCGGTCGCCGGGCTCGAGCCTTTTTCCAGCCCCATCTCGGTGAGCACAAATGAAAGCGGAGTGATGCCGATGCGCTTAAAATTGTTGCGCGCGCAGGCGGTTGTGCAGCCGTCGATCGAGATCACAGCGTCGGCCGCCTTTGCCGTCTGTACGTAGCCAGAGAAATCAGCCCCTATGGCCGCCAGACAGCTCATCTTCGCAAAATCCTCATCGCGCAGTTTCCGCGCGACCCTGTCGGCGATCTCGCCCACGTCGGCGGCGCCCGAACAGGCATACATCATACGTATTCCTCCACTGCAGCATTCAGCCATGACACCATCTCCGGAATATAAAATTTAGAGTTTTTGCGTACCCTGCAGAGCGTGCGTCTTTCCCGCCGCCGCAGGCGGGGGAATACCGCGTATCCCTAGGACTGGCGGCACCTCAATTATTTTGAAATCATTTTCTTAATTTCTTCAACAGTCGGCACTTTGCCGGCCACCATGACCTCGCCGTCCACCACGAGTGCGGGCGTGATCATCACCCCGTAGTTCATGATGTCTTTCA
>JALOTJ010000147.1 GCA_025457965.1 Spirochaetota bacterium
GTCGATACGGCGGAATGGCTGTGCGGGATGGGCCTTAAAGGCTTCGGCGTGGACGCCATTTCCGTGGACGGCATCGAGGACGCGGCGCTGCCGGTGCATCACGCCCTGCTCGAGAGCGGCATCCTGATAATCGAGAACCTTGCCAATCTCGGCGCGCTCGCGGCGCCGCGCCTTATGTTCGTGTGCCTGCCCCTGTATCTTTCGGGAGCCGACGGCGCGCCCGCGCGCGCCGTGGCCGTCGTGTGACGGGCGGGCCAACCGCCGTAACGCGGCCGGCGGGGATCCGGTCGAAGATCACTCGTCCGGGCCGCCCAGGCTGAAGTTATACACGGCCGACAGCGTGAGGCCGTAGAATTTAAAATCGGTGTCGTCATCCTTCTCGATGGAACGGAAGTACTGATAGCGTCCCCCCGCGGTAATGGTTGTGGAGATGGGGGCTATGTACCATGCGAGGGCAAGGGCGGTGTTGACGCCGGGCTCGACGAAATCCTCGGTTTCGCGATTGTCCTTCCCGAACAGGTACATACCGGACACGTTCGCGATCGCGAAGAGCGAATCGGAGAGCGGAAGGCTAAGGCCAATGCCGACACCGGGGCCGTACGAGTAGTGTTTCATGCTGAAATCCATTCCCATCCCGCCATCGTCGATGATCGAAATGTCGTATCGCATGTACTTGAAGCCGGCGAATACCTTGAAATAACGGTTCAGCGAGTAGTTCAGCGCCGTGTCGGAATCGTAACGGCGGTATCGAAACTCGAAAGGGGATGCTTCAGGAACCACATCGTAATACCCCGTCAGGAAAACGCTCGTAAGCGCCCACCGTTCGGCGAAATCCACGCCGAGCACCGGGCCGTAGAGCAATGCCGGATCGAAATCGAGCCCGTTCGCGGGCTCGATTTCCCAATACGCGTACCAGCTCGCCATGCCGACGCTTATGCCCGCCGCATCGGCGGCGGGCGTGTAGAGCGGTGAAAATGCGATCATGCAGGCAAATGCCGCGACCGTTACTCTTTTTTTCATATCTTCCCTCCTGTAGGGTGCTGATCGGAGCGCCATGGCGTCCGCTGCCCGGCGGGGATCCGGTCCCGCATCATGCCCCGTCCCCGTACTCTTCAATCTTCTTTTTAAGCCCGTTCACCATGTCCACCATCTCGCCCGAATCAAAGACCATCTTGACCGCGTAGGCCGTGCTCTTCCGGGAGCGCTCGCTCATGTCGGACATGCCGCGCACGATCTCGGCAACGGCGTTGCGCTGCTCCACCGTCGCGCCGCGTATCTCCTCCGAGCGTTTGCGCACCGACAGCGCGCTCTCGTTAACCTGGCGGTTGGTCTCGACCTGTCGGCGCTTGAACTCGTCGAGCCCCTGTATGGTCCGGCCGACACGGCCTATGCCTTCTATTATCTCTTTTATGACGCCCACCGCAAGCGACGCGCCCGAGAGGCCGCGCGATATCTCCGCCTCGTTGTTGCTGATGAGCCCCTCGATCGACTTGATGCTCGAGGCGGTGCGGTCGGCGAGCTTCGATATCTCGTCGGCGACCACGGCGAAGCCGCGCCCCGCGTCGCCCGCCCGCGCCGCCTCGATGGCCGCGTTGAGCGAGAGCAGGTTGATCTTGTCCGATATCTCGTTGATGATTTCGATGATGCCGGTCATCTCGTGCGAGCTCTCGTTGATCTTGAGGATGCCCTCCTCCATGGTGCGCAGGTGCCGCTCGCCGTTCTCGGCCCTTCCGGTTATCTCGCGCGTTGCCGCGAGCGAATCGCCGATCGCGCCGTCGAGGCCTCCGATAACGTCCGAGAGCTCGTCCAGCGTCCCCATGAGCAGCCGCAGGCCCTCGTCCTGCCCCTGCGCGTTGTCGGCGATTCGGTCGATGCCTCCGGAGATTTCACCCGCCGTGCCGTTTATCCTGGCGATGACCGCGGCCTGCTGGTGCACCCCCTCTGAGAACTCGTCGCTGCGGCGCGACATGCTCTCCATGGCCTCGACCACCTTCCTGGAGCTTTCCATGAGCACCTGCCGTATGAACACGTTCGCCTCGGCGTTCTTCCTGGATTCCCCGTTCGCGAGCTCGACGCTGCGCTCGAACACCCTGAGCATGAGGAGCGAAATCAGGTACAGGAAGCCTATGGCGAAGAGCGTATTGGTGAAGGCGATCGTAACGAACTTGTCGGAAAACTGGTGCGGAAGCGAGCGCATGATGACGAAAAGCGCCGTGTTCGTGGCGGCCATAACCGCCGAGATCACCGTGAGAAATACGGTGTTGCTGAAGATCGCGCACATGGCGATACAGGGAAAGATGAAATAGATGTAGGAGCTTAGCGACAGCTCTATCTCCATGTAGGGCTGGCGGATGAGCCCCGCCACCACGGCGACCGTTCCGAAGGCGATGAAGATATTGGCCGCGGCCATGTACCGGCCCTTACGCAGAAAGACCAGCGCCGCGCCGAGGCCGCCCAGCAGGATGAGCGTCATCGGGATGGTGACGACGAAATCGCGCCAGCCCGCGAAGAGCATGCTGAACTGCAGAAGAAAGGCGAAAAACACGAACGCCGCAAGGAAGTAGAGCAAAAGCCTGGCGCGCGTGCGCATCAGGTAGTTCTCGTTCTCGTAGGAAGACAGGAAGTAATTCCGAAAGTGTGCGGGCATACTGTTTCTCCCGGCGGCGTCCATCGCCCGGTGGTCCGGGCCCGGATGCGCGCCTAATTGCTTTTTCTCAGGCCGGCAAGGATGATGACGAACGCGACGGCCGACATGGCGCCCCCGAAGATGAACGGCCAGGCCGTGCCCGCGTACGAGTACAAAAGCCCCGCGATGACGCTCGCGGGCAGCAGCGCCACGCCGACGATCGTACTGAACAGCCCCATCACCGTGCCGCGCCGCCCGGGGGGAGCGAGGTCGGCTACCAGCGCCTTTTCCACGCCCTCGGTCAGCGCGTAATAGATCCCGTACAGCGCCCAGAACGCCCAGAGCCACTCTTTCGTTTCACCGTTTATGAATCCGAAGGCGATGTAGACGGCCGTGTACAGCGCGTAGCCGGCGAGGATGATTTTCGTGCGGCCCACGCGGTCCGAAAAACTGCCGAGCGGCGTGGAGAGCACGGAGGTCGTCAGGTTGAAGACCATGTACATCAATAGCACGTCGGCAAGGCCGACCCCCGCGTCCATGCTCTTCAGCAGCAGGAACTGGTTGCTGGAGTTCCCCAGCGTGAAAATGAATACGGCGACGAAGAAAACCTTCAGGCGCCCGTCCAGGCCCGAAAGCGAAAAGCTGACCGGCGGCCGCGCGCCCGGCGCGTGGTCGGCGCGCTTTTCGCGGACAAACACGAGCATGACCACCCCGATAAACGCGGGAACGAGCGATATGAGGAACAGTTTATAGAAGGCATCCAGATCGGTGATGGTCTTCGTGACGGGGTCGAGGTAGGAAAGGGTGAGAAAATAGCATACGGCCACGCCCAGGAGCGCGCCCGAGTAGTCCATGGCGCGGTGGAAGCCGTAGGCCTTGCCCTTTATGGACGGGTCGACCGAATCGGCGATCAGCGCGTCGCGCGGCGCGGTGCGCACGCCCTTGCCCACGCGGTCGGCGAGGCGGGCGAGCAGGATAAAGCTCCAGCCGAGCCCGGCCGCCAGGTACAGGAGCTTGGAGAGCGCCGACAGCGAATAACCGGCGACGGTGAGCGGCTTCCTGCTCCGGAAGCGGTCGGATATATAGCCCGAATACACTTTCAGAAGGCTCGCCGTGGCCTCGGCGAGCCCCTCGATGACGCCGAGCACCGGCCCCACCATGGTCTTCGCCGACACCATCACCACCGAAACGAAAGCCTGGACGAGCGGATAGACCATCTCCGATGAAATGTCCGTGAAGAACGAGGTTAGGCCCATCAGGGTGACGTTGCGGCCGATCGATTTCTTTCCGGTTTCTTGTTTGTTCATGACAATCAATTCCAGCCCGTCCGCCGGCAGGCGGATCGGGCCGCGCCACGGGGCTTCCACACCATAAAATCGCCCTTCGGCAAAAACAAGCAGTTTTTCATCCCGCATGGCGCCGGTCCGATTACGTGCCCGGAGGAAGGACCGGGAGCCGTCGGGCCTAAAGCGTACAGGTATTCTTCATTATATTCAAGACAATTGAGAACCGCCGGAATGACAGGGCGGGCGACGGAGCCGTTCTTCCGGCCGTATTTCCCCGCCCGGATAAAAAATGCTTGCCTTGTGCGCGCGGGTCCGCGAAGTATCATTTTGTATAGAAGAAGGCCGCTCGAACGGCGGGCGGAACCCGTTTCCAGCCCGCACACCATTACCGGGAATCCAGCGAACATATGGACTTGAGTCACATTAGAAATTTCTCAATCATAGCGCACATCGACCACGGCAAATCGACGCTGGCCGACCGCATCATTGAAAAATGCGAGCTCGTGGAGCGGCGCAACCACGTGGAGCAGATGCTCGACACCATGGACATCGAGCGCGAGCGCGGCATCACGATCAAGTCGAACACCGTAACGCTCAATTACCGCTCAAAGAACGGCCGCAACTTCGTCTTCAACCTCATCGACACGCCGGGGCACGTGGATTTCACCTACGAGGTGTCCAGGGCGCTCGCCGCATGCGACGGCGTTCAACAAGATCGACATGCCCAGCGCCGACGTGGAGCGCACCAAGCACGGCATCCGTAAATCGCTGGGGCTCAACCCCGACCACGCCGTTTTGGTCTCCGCCAAAGAAGGCATCGGCATCGACGAGCTGCTTGAGCGGATCGTCGAGATAATCCCTCCCCCGCAGGGAGAGATCGACCGGCCGCTATCGGCGCTGGTCTTCGACTCGTATTTCGACAAGTACGTGGGCGCGGTCGTCAAGGTGCGCATATTCAACGGCACGGTCGGCCGCGGCGATATCGTAAAGTTCATGTCCACCGACAAACAGTACGAGGTGACCGAAGTCGGCATATTCAAGCTGGTCCGCGAAAAGACCGACGCGCTCACGCCCGGCGACGTGGGCTATATCATCGCCGGCATCAAAACCGTCAGCGACACCAAGATCGGCGACACGATAACGCACGTCAATAACCCGGCGCCCGAGCAGCTTAAAGGCTTCAGGGATGTCAAGCCCATGGTGTTCTCCGGGCTCTACCCCATGTACAGCGACGACTACGAGGCGCTCAAAGACGCGCTGTCGAAACTGCGCCTGAACGACGCCTCGCTCATCTACGAGCCGGACAACTCGTACGCGCTCGGCTTCGGCTTCCGCTGCGGCTACCTCGGGCTCCTCCACATGGAGATCGTGCAGGAGCGCCTCGAACGCGAGTTCGACCTGGCGCTGGTCACCACCGCGCCGAGCGTGGAATACCGCATCACCAACCAGCGCGGGGAGAGCTACACCATCGACAACCCGGTCAAGATGCCCGACCCCGGCCTCATCGAGAAGATCGAGGAGCCCTATGTCGAGGCGACCATCATCACGCCCGCCGAGTTCGTCGGCAACATCATGTCGCTGGTCCAGGACTGCCGCGGCATCCACAAGGACATGCAGTACATCGACTCCACGCGCATGCAGCTGCATTACGACCTGCCGCTCTCGGAGATCGTGTTTAACTTCTACGACAAGCTGAAGTCCTATTCGAAAGGTTATGCCTCGTTCGACTACGAGTTCAGGGACTTCCGTGCCTCCGAGATGGTGAAGGTCGACATCCTGGTGAACGCCGAGCCCGTCGACGCGCTCTCGTTCATCGTCCACAAGGACAAGGCCTACTACCGCGGCAAGGAGATCATCGAGAAGCTGAAGGACATCATCCCGCGCCACCAGTTCAAGATCCCCCTGCAGGCGGCCATAGGCGCAAAGATCATCGCGCGCGAGAACATCTCGGCGATGGGCAAGAACGTCACCGCCAAGTGCTACGGCGGCGACATCACGCGCAAGCGCAAGCTCCTCGAGAAGCAGAAGGAGGGCAAGAAGCGCATGAAGCAGATAGGCTCGGTGGACATCCCGCAGGAGGCCTTCATGACCATCCTGAGGATCGACTGACCGCGCCGCGGCCTCGCGCGTCTTTACCGGCAGGCAATGCATAACGACGAAATAATCGAAAAAGCCGTGCTCTACGCCAGGCGGCGCATGACCGCGGTCAAACCCAGCCACGGCTGGGACCACGTTGAGCGCGTGACGGAACTCGCCGTGCGACTGGCACGCGCCGAAGGCGCCGACGCCTTCATCGTGCGCCTGGCCGCCATTCTCCACGACATCGCGCGCGCCGAAGAGGACGCCGCGCCCGGAACGATCTGCCACGCCGAAGCGGGCAGCCGCGAGGCCCGTGATTTTCTTCTCGGCGCCGGCCTGGACGGGGAGCACGCCCGGCACGTGGCCGACTGCATCCTGACGCACCGCTTCCGGAAGGCCCGCGTGCCCGCCACGCTCGAGGCCGATGTGCTCCACGACGCTGACAAGCTGGACGCGATCGGCGCGATCGGCGTCGGCAGGGCCTTTCTTTTCGCCGGAGAGGTCGGCGCAAAGGCGCATAACGGAAACATCGACGTCGGGAAGACGGAGCCCTACTCCGAGGAGGATACGGCCTTCAGGGAGTTCAGCGTCAAGCTGCGCCACCTGAAGGAGCGCATGCGAACGGCGGAGGGAAGGCGCATCGCCGAAGAGCGGCACGAGTTCATGGTCCGGTTTTTCGACAGGCTGGACCTCGAGCACCGGGGCGAGGCCTGACCCGGGAAGGGACGTCCGTTCAATCGACTACGAACCGGTATCCCACCGCGGGTTCCGTGACTATGATCGCCGGCCGCGACGGGTCCTTCTCCAGCTTCTTTCTCAGCGCCGCAATATACACGCGCAGATAATTCGTCTCGCTCTCCATCCCCGGCCCCCATATCTCCTTCATGATCTGGCGTTGCGTCAGCACCTTTCCCGGGTTCCTGGCGAAAAGAGTGAGGAGCTCGTATTCGAGCGGGGTGAATTTAACGGCAAGCCCGTCCACCGTGACGGTCCTTTTCGAGAAATCGACGGCGATGCCCTTATGGGTGAAGACCGGTTCATCGGCTTCCTGCTTTATCCTGCGAAGAATGGCCCGGATGCGCGCCAGCAGCTCCCCCATGTTGAACGGTTTGGTGATGTAATCATCGGCGCCGTTATCCAGCAGCTCGATCTTGTCGTGTTCCGATTCACGGACCGTGAGGACAATAATTGGCGCATGGTACCATTCCCGAAGTTTTTTCAGTACGTCAATTCCGCTCATGTCCGGCAGATTCAGATCGAGCAGGATGAGGTCTGGCTTTTTCATGACCGTCCTGGTTAAACCCTCTTCGCCTTTTTCGGCTTCGTAAACGCGGTACCCCTGGCTTTCGAGTCCTACCTTAAGGAAGCGGCGGATCTGCACTTCATCGTCGATGATAAGAATGGTTTCGTTTTCCATGATCAGATCGTCATTCCTTTTTTTCCTTTGTTCCAACCGGTAGAAGAATGAGAAAACGGGCACCGCCGGTTTTTTTATTTTCCGCGTGGATGCTCCCCCCGTGGAGTTCCACGATTCCCCTGCTGATGGAAAGCCCGAGGCCGAGCCCCCCCTGGGATTGAGTCCGTTCTATCCGGTAGAATTTGTTAAAGAGCTTTTGTACATCTTCCTCCGGCAGTCCCTTTCCCTCATCTTCTATAGAGATAGAGATATTGTCCCCGTTCCCGCATACCGATACGCTTACCGGCGTGCCCTCTTCGGTATGTACCATGGCATTATGGATGATGCAGTATAAAGCCTGTTCGATAAGATTGTAATCAACCATGACGAGCGGAATGTCGTCCGGGCAATTAACTGTCAGCGGGTGTTTCTCCAGGTGCGGTTCCAGCCTTCCAAGAGTAATGCCGATGATATCGGAAATATCGTTCCAGTCCAGGTTGAGCCTGAGCCTGCCTGATTCGATCCGGCTCATGTCGAGAAGATTGTCCACTAGTCGAATCAGCCGCTCGGTTGCCCCCTGTGTTTCGTCCAGCAGGCTGCTCCTGGTATGGGGATCCCCTCCCACGGCCGGGTCCATCATCGTACTGATCAGCCCCTTGATTGCGGTGAGCGGCGTCCTGAGCTCGTGGGTAATGGAATTCAGCAGTATCCGATAGAGCCGCTCCGACTCTTCGGCCACCATGGCTTTCCTGTTCAGGTTGGACAGCCGTTCGCGTTCCAGGCGCACCGCCAGCTGGTATGAGATGTTCTGAAGAAAGCTCATCTGTTCGGGGGTGAAGATGATCCCGGTCCCCGGGCGCAGTCCCAGGACCCCCACGGTTTTCCCCGGCGCAGTCAGCGGTATGTAATGGGCGGCTTTCTGCGACAGCGTGTCCGTATACAGCCCGGCGGGTTTTTTATTCCTGAATGCCCATT
>JALOTJ010000073.1 GCA_025457965.1 Spirochaetota bacterium
ATCAAGAGCATCTACACAGATCTTTGATGATTCTCGCGGCGTTTTCCGCGCCGTTATGCTGATCTTGAAAGTATTTCAACCGCTTCATGTTGCGCTTAAATGAATCATCCGATAAAACCCTCTCGATATACTTTCTTACGCGTTCCTTCTTTTTGAGATACCGTAACGGCAGACAGTATCCCGCATGGGCGTTTTCAATCAATTTCAGGTTCATGGACTGTTCGCCATGAAAGGGAAACCCTATCACCGGAGTACCCGACGCGATGGCCGTTTGCGTGCTGCCCTGCCCCCCATGGATAACGGCGCAGTCCACCAGGGGCATCACCAGGTGAGACGGCAGATGCGCTTTTACCATAATGGTGTCCGTGCTGTTCAACCTGTTTTCGTGGACCGTGGTGACAAGTACCGACTTTACATTCATTTCCTTCACGAGGGAGTAGGCGGCCTCAATATAATCGAACCGGCTTGAGGTAAGGGCGATATAGAGCTTCGGCTTCGGCGTGTCCAGGAATTCTCTTATATCGTCCGTGAGCTCGCCGAAAAGCCGGGCGAAGAGAGCCCCGACGTAGCGCAGCCGGGGAGACCTGCTGTACAGCCGCCGGTTGCTCGGTTTCCAGCCCTCCATCGTATCTTTCGTGACGCCAAGAATTTCAGGCGTATCCGTGACAAGGGTCAGATCGCCCATCATCAGGTCCAGAGCGCCGGTAAAGGGCCGCACGTTGAATTCTTTCGCTATTTCGTTAAAAGGCTTTATGAACATATTGAATCTCATTCCCCAGTGGTAGAGCGCCGATATACATGATTCCGGAACCAGCCGTTTAATATACCTGTCATAGGGTTCAATAATCGGGATTCCCATCTTTCCCATTGCGGGAGGCACCATGGACGCGAGGTGGGTGACCGCCAGGGGAATGCCAAGCACTCTCGTTGAAAGTGCGCACGACTGAGTCCACCCAACGAGAACACAGCTGATGTTGTTAGCCTTGAAAAACTCAACTTCATGCCGCACGTGCTCCCTGAGCTCATCATCGGATTCGTATATCCCCAGCCCGATATAGCCGCGTTCTCCGCGGCTGGCGGCGGCATATTCCAGCGACCTCTCATTGGAAACATACGGTTGAACGATATGATAGGGGATTCCCTCGTCTTTAAGAATAAACTCGTAGCTTCCACCATGGGTGGCCAGTACGGGGGTTTCACCCTGTTTCACGAGCTCCCTGTATACCGCCACCATCCGCGAGGTTTCGGAAAGGTACGCGCAGTTGGGGAAACAGCAGATGGACATTGGCATCTCCATCACGCGTATGAAATAATATATAATTATTCAGGCAAGTGCCCGCTCACCGGAGCGCGGCTCCTCCCGAAATATTCGCCGTTATCTGTAGCTCACCCCGCCGTTATCCCCGCGCCCGTCTCCACCTCCCTGAGCGCGCACTCCTGGTAGGCGTGATAGAGCCGGTGGCAGAGGCTCCCCCAGCGCTCGCAGACCTCCGCGGTCTTCGCGTCCATTGCAAAGAGGTTGGGGTGGGCCACGCAGTCGGCGAGTTCGCGTGCAAGGTCCTTCTGTAACGCCTCATCATACTCGCCGATCGCGTCGCGCACGAAGTCGTCGGCCCGGTACCATTCCGAGGCGCGCTGGAAGTCGCGGTGCATCTGGGTGAGGAGCACGTTGCGCGGCCCCTCCCACAGCTCGTTCACGGCCGAGTCGCGGTACAGGCGCGGCAGGCACGAAAAGTCCTCGATCACGCCGTGGCCGCCGAATACCGACATGGCCGTTCGAATAACGTCCACCGCGTCATATGACGAGGTGATCTTCTGCAGCATGATAAGCTCGCGCACGGCGAAGCGCCTGCGCTTTAAATCATCGGGCTCGTCGGTGACGAGTCCCCCCTTTAGTCCCCCCTCCAGCGCAAGGAAGTCGCGGTAGAGCCGGAATGCGCCCGCCGTGGTGCGTTTCGCCGTGCGGTCGATCGATTCGATCTGGCCGGCGAGCATCGGGAAGTCGCCGATGGTGAGGCCGAAGGCCGTGCGGAATCGCGCGTACTGCTTTGCCTCGCGCACCGCGCGCGTCATGAACGCGGCGGCCGAGAGCCCCACCGTAAGGCGCGAGCAGGTGAGCACGATCCCCACCACGTTCGCCACGCCGCGCTCGAGCGGGCCGACGGGATACGCAAGGGCGCCGTCGAAGGTTATCTCCGCGGTGGTGAGCTCGCTCGTGCCCATCTTCCATTTGATACGGTCGATCGTGTGGCCGTTGCGCCGCTCGCGCTCCCTGTCTCCGGGAAGCCATGAGGGCACAATGAAAAGCGCGACCTTCCCCGCGCCCGTCGGCTTCGCCGTCACCACCGCGTAGTCCGCGTGCGTTGCCGAGCAGAAGAACTTGGTGCCGTACAGGCGCCAGGCGCCGCCCTCATCGACCGCCTCGAGCACATTGGACGGCACGTCCGAGCCGCCCTGTATCTCGGAGAGGTACTGCGCCCCGATGGCATATTCACCGCCGATTCCCTCCGCCGTGTGGGCCAGAATACTTTTAAGCTCGGGCGTGTCGGCGAATTTTCGCAAAAGCTCCACCATGCCTTCGGTGCAGGTCATGGGGCAGGCCACGCAGGCCTCGCCGTTCTGATAGACCAGGTACATCTTGATGAGCTTTACCCAGGGCGGCGTTTTCTCCGAGAAAAGGGCCTCGCCGAATATCTCGCGCTCCATTATCTCCGTCTCGCACGGACGCACGATGCGGTCGATGCGCCTGCCGTGCCCGTCGTAGTGGCTCATGTACGGGCGCTTTTCGGGCGCGGCGATCGCGTCGGCCAGATCGCGCCAGCGGCCCGACGCCTTCGTCGATAGCTCCCGGGCCGCGGAATCGGCCACCGGCCATGCGTCTCCCGCGAAACTCCGCAGCGCCGCCCGGGCGAAGGGATCGTCCCGGTAGTAGTCCACGTCTTTTCTCCATTCGAGGTACTCGTTAAAGCTGTAGTGATTGCTGCGGTCGGGGAGCGACATGCCGCACCTCCTCCTGCATATGGTCTCACGGTGAATTCACCGGGAAAGGTTAATACTGCAGATTTTGAGAATATCGGAATCTACATCCGTGGAAACGAAAAGTCGGCTATGCTTCCGGTCGTACTGAGATTCCGTTGTAAACGATGTTTTGCTCTGTAAACATCGTTTACATAATCGGCAAACTGTCAAGTGATTAAGGGAACGAATAGGGGTTAATCCTATCCCCCGAATGCGGCCGCAGGCCGTATTCCCCGGCCATGCGGCATCTTTATAAAACAAATCCATTATTTGCTTGATATAAGCAGGATTTTGTTGTATAACATGACCGCCGGGCGGGATTGCTGAACAATCTGAATTGAGACAGGCAGGCTTTATGAACGGTTTTGGTTATTATATCCTTATCATACTCGCTGTGCTTGTCGCCTACGAGGCCCTGCGCGCAATTATCATTGGCTCGGTGCGGGAGCGCCTCCATCGCTCGGTGCGTGACTATCTCGACGATAACCGGGTACGCCTCGACAAATACAAGTTCATGCAGAAGGTAATCATCAAGCACGAGCTGATGAACGATACCGAGGTCCACCAGGGGATCATCGATCATGCGCGCCAGAAGGATGTTAAAATTCGCGATGTTCAGGACCAGGTGGAAGGATATATAGAAGAAATCGTACCGTTTTTTAATCTCCTCTCCTACTACAAGCTGGGCTACTGGGTGGCGAACTCATTCCTTAACCTTATCTACGAGGTCGTGATCGACCGCGAGAACGCCGAGAAGCTGAAAAAAATCCCGCCCGACAGCGTGGTGGTGTTCGTCATGAACCATCGGTCCAACATCGACTACATCCTCGTGGCGTATATGTTGGCCCGTCAGATCTCGCTGAGTTATGCGGTCGGCGAGTGGGCGCGGGTATGGCCGCTGGAGTACATCTTCAAGTCATTCGGGGCGTATTTCATACGCCGGCGCTATCGGGAGAAGCTCTATCATCTGGTGCTCGAAAAATACGTGCAGCTCATAAGCCTGCAGGGCGTCACGCAGGGCATCTTCCTCGAGGGCGGGCTCTCGCGCGACGGGCGGCTCCGCGCGGCGAAGATCGGCATACTCGATTATATCATCGGCATAAAAAAGAAACCGGACTTCAAGCGCGAGCTCGTCTTCATCCCGGCGGCGATAAATTACGACTGGGTGCTCGAGGACCGGACGCTCATCCAGGAGTGGAAGAAGGGAAAGGAGAAAAGCGGCTTCCGCGACCACATGGCCACGTTCTTCCGCGTAATAGGCAAGGGGCCGCTGCTGCTCTTCTTCAACCTGGCGCGTTATGCGAGCGGGCGGCTCAAACAGCATGGTTCGGCAAGCGTTAGCTTCGGCGATCCGGTATTTCTTTCGGACCTGCTCGGCAGGGAAAAGAAAAACCTCTTCGACCTGCCCAGGGAGGCGAGGCTCGAACGGGTGCAGCATTTCGCCGACGGTTTGCTGAACCGCATAGGCAAGGCGATACCCGTAACGCCCGTCTGCGTTACGGCGCGCGCTCTCGTGCTGCTGGGCAAGGACAGGCTTACCAAGACAGAGCTCGTCATGAAGGTGGCCGAATTGCGGAAAAAGTGCAGGGCGAAGGGCGGGCGCCTGGTGCACGGGCGGGCCTTCGAGAGCAGCCGTAAGATCATCGACGGTATAGAGCGCGAAAAAGGGGACCGCACCAGGGAGCTCGTTGATTTCGAGGAAGACCTGCTCGAGTTCGAACAGTCGCTCGAGACCGTGGAGGCGGCGCTCGATGTTCTGGCGCGCCGGAAAATAGTGTCGATTAAACATGGACGGCTCGTCGTCAACCCCGGCAGATCGGTGCTCCTGGAGTATTATTCCAATTCGCTCGACCGGTTGCTGGGGTGAGATCGTGGGCCGTCCCGGAGCGATCGGCGTCGTGCTCGTCGCCGCGGTCGGTGTTCTCGCGACTGCATGGCTGTATTTCGACCGCTCGGGAAAACCCGGGGAGGACGCCGCGGTGAAAGTAACCGAAAACGGGCGGGACGGTGAATGGGTCATCCTCCTCCATGGGATCTTCCGCAGCAAGCGTTCCATGGCCAGGATAGAGAAGGCCCTCCTGGAGCGGGGCTACCGCGTAATCAATTTCGGCTATCCGAGCACCCGTGAATCGATCGAGGACATCGCCGAGCTGCTTAACCAGGAGGTGCAAAAGCTCCCTCCGGATCGCGGCAGGCTGCATTTTGTCACGCACAGCCTGGGCGGTATCGTGGTGCGTTATTATCTTGCGAACTATTCGTGCCCGAACATCGGAAGAATAGTGATGATCGCGCCGCCCAACCGCGGCTCGACGCTCGCCTCGTATCTGGGCAAGTGGATGCCCTACCGCTGGATGTTCGGCAGGGCGGGCCAGCAGGTGGCGGGCGCGCCCGATTCGTATCCGCTCCTCCTTCCCCCACCGCGTGCCGAGTTTGGCGTTATCGCGGGCGGACTCGGCCTGGAGGTCGGCATCAATCCGTTCATCCCCGGTGACAATGACGGCACGGTAAAGGTGGATGAGACGAGGCTCCCCGGTATGAAGGACTTCATCCTCATTAAAGGCCAGCACTCCACACTCCTCTCGCAGCGTGCGGTGGCCGACAACGTGCTCGCGTTTCTCTCCGAAGGGAACTTCCTCCACGCAAAGTAGCCCCCGTCTCTGCTCATCCGATGGCTTTAAAGCGGGAACAGCCGAAAAAGCGGAAATTTGCTTGACAAATATTAGCTTTGTCTAACATTGTGTGATAGTTATATTATTGCGCGGCTCGTGAATGAGTCCGGCCATTCAGTGCGGGTTGGGCAATTGAAAACTGTCAGGGGTGGGCCCGGATGCTCGGGTGCGGGCGGACAAACAAAAGGGTTTACGGGGGGCCGGTCGGCGGTTTTAAACGTACAGGTACGGGAAAGGGCGATGAGTACGGCGGCGGGTAAAATATTCGGGAAGGATACACCGGCCCGGCTCAAGCGTGGCGCGGTGGTGGTGTTCCTCCTCTCGGCGATGACATTTTTTCTGCCGCGCGAGACCTTCGACCCTCACCTTGGCGTCGGCGTGGACGTTTTCTGCAAGTCCCTCTACTCGATAGGGGATGAATCGCAGGATGCCGATGGTCTCATCGATACGCGTCCCTTATATGCCCGGCATATTGTTTACGTATTCGCTGTTTTGCCCGCTTACCCCGTTCGTAGTTCCGACCCCACAAGGGCTCCACCCCGCTGACTCATCACCCCGATCAGTACCAAACAGGCGAACACAGGGCCCCGTGTATATATCCCGGGAGAAGGCTTCAATGACCACCATGTGAAGCAGCCTGTCGTCATTAAGCACGAGTCTTTGCGTGAGACTCGATATCCTCAGGAGCGTGATTATGTTCGAATTGATAGAAAAAGGCGGCCCCGTAATGTGGCCGATCATCGCCGGGGCCTTTCTGGGCCTGGCGATTACCGTGGAACGGCTTCTGTATTTTTATTTCACCTCGGTTCGGTATGCGCTGTTCAGGCAGGCGCTGGTCGAGCGGTTATGCGCCGGCTCCCTTGAAGAGCTCGATATCCTGGTTGTTCCCGAGGGCAGGGTGAAAAGGCGAGGAGAGGGGAGGCTGTCCCGCCTGATGGCGAGGATTGAGGCGGAACGATGGAGGCAAAGCCCCTACGTGAAGCTGGTGCTGGTCTATATGGGAAACCTCGGCCGCGGCGCGCGATCGAGGGAGGAGGCCCTCAAGCGCACGGGGTCCGAGGAGGTCGAGCGCATGGAGCGTCATATGCGCGGGCTGTCGGCCGTGGCGCACGTGGAACCACTGCTCGGGCTGCTCGGCACCGTCACCGGCATCATCAGCGCCTTCGCCGTCATCGCCAACATGGGTGGGCAGGTCGACGTCTCGTCGCTGGCGGGCGGCATCTGGGAGGCGCTCATCACCACCGTCGCCGGCCTGTCGGTGGCGATTCCCGCGCAGCTGGCCTACATGTATCTCGACAAGCTCATCTCCGAGAGGATGAACGGCATGAGCTACACCGTGACCTATCTCAACGAGCGCTTCTATGACTCGGCCAGCGGGTGCGAGGAGACGTCATCCGGGCTCGATGCCATCTCATTCGATTCCGGTCCCTGCACGGCCGTGGGGGAGGCGGTCTGATGGAATTCATTCGCGGCAGGCGGAACGATCCACATATCGAGCTGACACCGCTCATCGACATCATCTTTCAACTGCTGATTTTCTTCATGCTGAGCTCGAACTTCATCGCCCCGATGCTGAAGATGGAGCTCCCCAGGGCCCTCTTCAGGGAGAAGCTGGAGAAGGTCGACCTGGTGGTCACGGTGGACCCCGGGGGGCGGGTGTATGTCAACAAGGACCGGGTCGCGCTGGAGGATCTGCGGGCGGTGCTGCAGGATCGCATGGCGAAGCTCGGTAAATACGACGTGATCTTCAAGGGTGATGTTTCAATAAGCTACGGGGCCTTTGTGGAGATACTTGATATCGCCAAGCTGGCGGGTTCCACCAGCTTCTCGGTCGAGCATGACCGCAAGAGGTAGGACAATGCCTGTGCGGATCGATGCCGGGAGGTCTTTCCACGATTTTCTCGCGCGACTCGAGGACGGCTCGATGCTTCATCGCGTGGGCTGGGTGATATTCCTTCTGGGGGCCGTCATAACCGCCGCGACGAGCCTGAACTACTCCACCGCGGAACGCACCGTCATCGACCTCACTACGGGGCGCGAGCAGTACCATGCGCGCAGGGTCTCCGAAATCCCCCGCGAGCTCGAAAAGGACGAGGCCCAGAAGCAGGCGGTGGACGATGACCAGCTCGGCGTCGAGGACATCCGCCAGCGCTATGTGTCATATATCGTATCGAGAATCGAGCGAAACAAGCTCTATCCGGAGGAATCACAGCGCAAAGGGCACGAAGGTGTGGTGGTAGTGCGTCTTCTGCTTGCCCGCAACGGAAGCGTGCGGAAGGTGACCATTCTCCAGCCGGCCCGTTATCCGGCGCTGACCGACGCCGCCATAGCGAGTATAGCCCGCTCGGTGCCCTTCGAGCCTTTCCCGAAAAACCTGGTGGAAGAGGAAATGACCGTTCGCCTGGAGATTCGTTTTACGCTCCGTTGAGGATATGCCATGAGGAACCGGCCGGAAGAAAAATCGTCGCATGCGCTCAGGGCCCTCTCGCTGGGAGTGTTCCTCGCCTCGGCGCTGACATTCGCGCTGCCCAGGGAATATTTCGATCCCCATCCGGGAGTCGGACTGGATATCTTCTGCAAATCCCTTACTTTTATGAGTGCCGTGCTTCAGGACGCGGATTCCGCGGTGGAGGGCGGTCCCGCGAAGGTGGGGGAAGTCGATGATTTTCGAATCAATTTCACACTCGTGACGCCGCTGGTATTCAAGGCAATCAGAGCCCCCCCTGTTAAAACCGCGCGTATATAACTCGTACTATCGCGATTCGCAACCAGTCGTAGCCCTCAAAATAATGCGCGCTGCGCATGGAGGGTGAGCCTTGCCCGGGCGGCGAAAAGAAGAACAAATGGAGGATGTTCACCATGCAAATAAGACGCTTGAAACAATATCTAATCATCGCGCTGATCGGCGCCGCGATGTGCCTCGACATGGCACCGCTGACCGCATTCGAGGTGGAAACCGGAACAGAGAGTGAAGCGGCCGAAAAGGCCGGGGCCGATTCGAAAATCGTGGTTACCGGCACCAAAACCAGGAAATACATGAAGACCGCGCCGGTAAAGACCGAGGTCGTCGACCGCGAGCGGATTGAGGCCAAGGGCGCCGGCACGCTTTTTGACGCACTGAATGCCGAGACCGGGCTTCTGGCCGACAACCAGTGCCAGAACTGCGGGACCAACACCGTCAGCATTAACGGCCTCGAGGGGAACTATACGCAGGTATTGTTCAACGGGTACCCCACGCTCTCATCCCTGGCGGGTGTGTACTTCATGCAGCAGTTCCCGGTGGAGCTCATCGACCGTGTCGAGGTGGTGAGGGGAGGCGCGTCGGCGCTGTACGGCAGCGGCGCTATCGGCGGCGTCATCAACGTGATAACGCGCAAGCCCGTCGCCAACCAGGCGAGCCTGACCTACAAGCAGGAGTTCATACAGGGCGATGAGGCCCTTGCCCATACCGTTTCCGGGTTCGCGTCGGTGGTATCCAGAAACGGCAAGGCCGGCATAGCTTTGTACGGCTCGAAGATGGAGCGTGATGAGTGGGACGCCAACGGCGACGGGTATTCCGACCTCTCCAGGACGAACAGCAAGACCTTCGGCGCCAGCGGGTACTTCGCGATCATAAAAGGCATGGAGCTGGCGTACAACCTGTACACGCTTTACGAGGACCGCAAGGGCGGCAATAACCTTGACAAGGAGCCGTTCCAGTCGAATATCCGCGAACAGGCGAAAAGCAACAGGGACGCGGGGGACTTCAGGCTGGAGCACGAGGTGTCGGACGTGTTCAGCTATACGCTGTTCGGGGCGTTCGCGCGGAGCCACCGTCATACCTATTACGGTCCGGCGGATGACCCGTCCGATCCGTTGAACCTGCCGGACAACGTGACCCTGTTCGGCAACACCAAAAACCCGTACTATGTCACCGGCGCGAACGCGACGATCGCTCCGGTCAAGAGCCATGTCATTTCCCTGGGGTATGAATATACGAGCGACCGGATCGAGGACGAAAATCCGGGAATGGGCCGCGAGGTCGAGGAGCATTACCAGAACCACGGGGCCTATGCCCAGTACGACTGGGACATGAAGGTTCTCAATCTCATCGCGGGCGTGCGCACCGACAAGCACAGCGAGATGGACGGTTTCGTCGTCAGCCCGCGCGTGAGCGCGATCGTTCGTTTTACGGATCACCTGCGGCTGCGCGGGTCGGTCGCAAGAGGATTCAAGGCGCCCCAGGTATTCGATGAGGACTTTCACATAGAGGTCGCGCTCGCCAGCGGTTCCGGGCACCAGCAGGTCATTATCAACAGCGAGGAGATCGAGGCGGAGAAATCCATCTCGTACAGCTGCGACCTGGGTGCCGACGCGCATTTCGGGGATTTTCTCGTGGATGCCGGGATCGGCGGTTTCTATACCGGAATAAAGGACAAGATGGAGGTCGATTACACCGCGCCGAGCCAGGTGGTGGGCAATATCGATTATTTCCTGCGTGATAATGTGGACGGCACCTCGAAGGTGATCGGCGGAAATTTCGAGGCGTCACTTTCGTATAGAAATCTGCTGCGTTTCAGTTCCGGGGTCACCTGGATAGCGAAGGCGGTCGTACCCGAGGAGCAGGTGTTCGATAATGACTCAACGAAAGATATGCTGCGCGTTCCCGAGATGACGGCCTTCGCCATGCTGCAGGCGTTCCTGAGCGACCTGACCGCTACATTCTCCACCCAGTATATCGGCAGCCAGAAGCTCGAGCACGATGTCGGGACGCCGCTTAACCGGCTGGAAAAGACCGATACGTTTCTGGTGCTTAATGCGCAGCTTCAGTATCGCTGGAAAATCGACGAACACCGGACGGCCGATGTGTTCGCGGGAGTGGACAACATCACCGACTCCTACCAGGACGACCTCGATGTCGGCGATACCAGGGACGCGGGGTATATCTACGGCCCGATCAAACCGAGAACCTGCTTCGCGGGCATGAGGGTGAGTATTTGACCGAAGTCCGCATCGCCGCCGACGAAAAACCGTGCCGCCGCATGCGGCACGGTTTTTTACCGGTATGACGCCTTTGGAGTCTGCACGGTCTCCGGGATTCGATCGCCGCGAATCAGAAATACTCAGGCAGGATGGCGCTCAGCCGCTTCGCCTGTTTCTTGTCCCAACGCTCCTTCGCCGTGATGACGGCGTACTTGGAGGCCTCGTTGCAGGCGCAATGGCCGATGTCCGCGGCCCTGGGTACGATCGCCCTTATCAGGTTGCGCGCGTTGACCGCGTTCCTGTTGAGGTTCGCCACCACCATCTCGACGCTGACATGCTCCTCGTCCATCTTCCAGCAGTCGTAGTCGGTGCTCATGCACACCAGCGCGTAGCACAACTCCGCCTCGCGGGCGAGCTTTGCCTCGGGAAGCGTGCTCATGTTGATGACGCCCGCGCCCCACGACCGGTACAGGTTGCTTTCAGCGCGGGATGAGAACGCCGGGCCCTCCATGCAGACGAGCGTTTCGCCCGTGTGGAGCCGCAGCCCCATCTCCGCGGCGGCAGGCGCAATCGCATCGTCGAGCGCGGCGCAGAAGGGATCGGCGAAACCGACGTGCGCGGCGATGCCCTCCCCGAAGAAGGTCGAAACGCGGCCCTTCGTGCGGTCGATTAGCTGCGAGGGCAGGACGAAATCGAGCGGCCGGATTTCTTCCTTCAGACTGCCGACGGCCGAGAACGCGATTATCTTCTCCACTCCGATCATCTTGAGCGCGGCGATATTCGCCCGGTAATTGATTTCGTGGGGCAGGAAAACATGCCCGCGCCCGTGCCTGGGCAGAAACGCGGTCCTCACCCCGCCGATCTCGGCGATGACCATAGAGTCGGACGGATACCCCCACGGAGTCTTGACGGTCGTTTCCTCGATTACCTTTATCCCGTCGATCTGGTAAAGTCCGGAACCGCCGATAATGCCTATGCTTGCTTTTGCCACCTGGCACCTCTTGAAATTTTTGGACATTGAACGTAGTGCGATTATTTAATCAAGATAAATTCACGTACTCTCAATACGAACGACGCAGGAGACGATCGCGCGGATTTCGGAAATGTTGAAGGGCTTCCTGATATACCCGCAGCTGCGCTCGCCGCCGATCTTCTCTATCAGTTCCTCGTCCTGGTAGAGCCCGGTTATAAACACGATCCGTACGAATGGGCGCACTTCTCGTATCCGCCTGTAGGCGTCGATGCCGGAGAGCACCGGCATCGATACATCGAGGAACACGATATCGTATTCGTTCTCCAGGCAAAGCTCGCACGCCTCCAGGCCGTTTTGCGCGTTGTCGATTCTGCCGATTCCCATGCCCGCGAGGACGGCGTTGAGGAGGTCGCGGATGGCCGGCTCATCGTCGGCTACGAGCACCGCGACGCCATGGGCGGGTTTCGCGCCGCCGTTGGCGGTGCCGGGGGCCGGTTCGGCCGGATGACGGTAGTCGTGTTCTATCATGGGTGCCGTCAGTCCCCGAAAATCTTGCGCGGATTGAGTATGCCGCGCGGATCGAACGCTGCCTTGACCCTCTTCTGCAGGGCGATCTCGTCTTCGCCGAGCGCGAGGCCGAGATAGTCCCTGCGCGTGAAACCGATGCCGTGCTCGCCGGTGATGGTGCCGCCGTGGGCAAGCGCGATGGCGTAGATGTTTTTCTTCAATTCGGGAACCAGGCCGTCCCACTCCGCACGGGGCATGCCGCCACTGAGCACGTCGATGTGGACGTTCCCGTCGCCGGCATGCCCGAACATCACCGAACGCAGCCCTCTGGCGTTAAGGAATTCCTTAACCTTCTTTAAAAAGGCGGGGATCTCCGAGCGCGGCACCACCGTGTCCTCCGCCAGAAAGACGGGGCTTTCCGCGGTGATCGCCTCACGGATCGCGCGCCTCGCCTTCCATATTCGCTCGCTCTGCGCGCGGCTTTCGGCCGCGATGATCCGCTCTTCGGGGACGCTGATACAGCCGGCGATCGCGGCAACCTGGTCGCGCACCGCCTCCTCGGAGGTCCCGTCGAGCTGGACCAGCAGGTGCGCGCGCGCGTCCGGAAAGGGCATGTCCTGCCCGAGGTGCCGCGCGGTGAGCCGGATCGCGTCTTCTTCCATGAACTCCAGCGCGGCGGGACCGACCCTTCGCGCGATGATGGCGTATACATCATCCACGGCCGCTTCCAGCGTGTCGTAGGGGAGGAGGAGGTCCATGCTAAAGGGTGCCGCCGGAACCAGCCGAAGAAGAATTTTCGTGATTACGGCGAGCGTTCCCTCGGAACCGGTGAGCAGTCCGCACAGGTTGAAACCCGTGGCGTTTTTTACGAACTTGCCGCCGGTGGTGATGATGGCCCCGTCCGGAAGCACGAATTCGAGGCCGAGGACATAGTCCTTCGTGGTGCCGTATTTGACCGCACGCGGACCGCCGGCACCCTCGGCGACGTTACCGCCGATGGAGCAGGAATCAAGGCTCGCCGGATCGGGGGGATACATGAGACCGCGCTCGCGCGCCGCGCGCTGAAGGTCGCCCGTAATGACGGCGGGCTCGACCAGCGCCGTCATGTTGCGCTCGTCGATCTCGAGTATCCTGTTCATTCGCTCGAGCGAGAGCAGCACGCCGCCTGTAACGGGGACCGCGCCGCCGGTTACACCGGTACCGGCCCCGCGCGGCGTAACCGGAACGCCGAGTTCATTGCATATCTTTAGAACGCGGCCCACCTCCCCGGCGGTGGACACGCGCACGACGATGTCGGGGGCGTGCTCGAGGTCGGAGGTCTCATCGCGCGCGTACCGGTCGAGGATCTCGTCCTCCACGATTATATTTTCGGCTCCGATCGCTTCCGCGATCATCGCGCGCGCCTTTTCATTCAGCCTGTTCATAGATGGGAAGTTGCCGGTCAGTGCGATTCCGCCGCAACCATACCCGATATAACGTTTCTTTTCCAATAACTATTTTTGTCGCCATACCATAAAAATGGCTTTACTGAGCGGTCGCTCCGGTAGTAGGTTATTTGCATGGCGCCTTGCGCCGTAACGCCGCGACGCCGAAAACCTCTCGTTTATTCATTGAAGGGTGGCCATGCTGAGGAAAAGAGATATTCTGACCAATCGGTTCGTCGAGCTTATCGAGGAGAACCACCAGGAGATTACCGAGCTTTTCATGAACGATCTGCTCCGAAATCCCGACACCTTCGCGTACCGGAACCTGGACCGACAGATGGTGTACGAGTCGGCGAACTCCATTTACCGCGACATCTCCAAGTGGATCGTCAAGGATTTTCCCAAGGATGAGATCGCGCAGTTGTTCCGCCAGCTGGGGCGCGAGCGGCACAAGCAGGGGATTCCCTTCTCGCAGGTGCACCGGGCGCTGGTACTGCTCAAGCGCCACCTGTGGGTGTACGTACTTAAAAAGGTAGAGGAAGACCTGCACGTTTACGTGCAGGCGCTCGATCTGAACAACAGGGTCGTGCTCTATTTCGACCGCGCCTCTTTTTTCATGCTGCAGGGTTATGAGGAGATGCTGAAAAAAAGGTGGTAAAATTGGCATGTTTACCGGTGGTGTTTGGGTGTAAACCGTCGGAAAACGGTTCGAAGCGCCGCGGTTATTAAATTTTTTATAAAAATGAAAATTCATGTAAAATTCTCTTGACGAAAAATAGGATAATATTTATAGGTTCTTCACGCTTTGCGGCGATTGCAGGTGTTCTTTAAAAAGTCTAAATTCTTCGAAGTCGACCGAAAAATTACAAAAAAGCTTGACGGCTAAACGGCCCGTGGCTATGTTGTAATCACAAGCGGCTTACAACGAATCCTTTTTAAAACATCGATTCCCAGAAAGCTGGGGTTTTTTTATCCCCTGACGCTGGTTCTTTGAAAACTGAGTAGTAGTGGTATGTAAAAGGTTTCACGTCAGTTTCAAATTTTAGAAACGAATAAAACTCTCAATACGTTCTATTACGGAGAGTTTGATTCTGGCTCAGAACGAACGCTGGCGGCGCGTCTTAAACATGCAAGTCGGACGGGAACCTCGATGCTTGCATTGAGGGGAGAGTGGCGAACGGGTGAGTAACACGTGGATAATCTACCTCTGGGATGGGGATAACTACCCGAAAGGGTAGCTAATACCGAATGAGATGGTGGTTGCATATGCAGCAGCTATTAAAGGTGGGGACCGCAAGGCCTACCGCCTGGAGATGAGTCCGCGGCCCATTAGCTTGTTGGCGGGGTAATGGCCCACCAAGGCTACGATGGGTAACCGGCCTGAGAGGGTGAACGGTCACACTGGGACTGAGATACGGCCCAGACTCCTACGGGAGGCAGCAGTTAAGAATTTTGCGCAATGGGCGAAAGCCTGACGCAGCGACGCCGCGTGGACGATGAAGGTCTTCGGATTGTAAAGTCCAGTAAGCAGGGACGAATAAGCAAGGGGTAATATTCCTTGTGATGACGGTACCTGTCTAAAGCCTCGGCTAACTACGTGCCAGCAGCCGCGGTAATACGTATGAGGCGAGCGTTGTTCGGAATTATTGGGCATAAAGGGCGTGTAGGCGGGGGACTAAGTTAGGTGTGAAAGCCACGGGCTCAACCCGTGAATTGCATCTAATACTGGTTCTCTTGAGTTCGGGAGAGGAGAGCGGAATTCCAGGTGTAGCGGTGAAATGCGTAGATATCTGGAAGAACACCAGTGGCGAAGGCGGCTCTCT
>JALOTJ010000148.1 GCA_025457965.1 Spirochaetota bacterium
ATGGCGATCTTCTGGAAGATGGCCTGCACGCCGAAGTAGATGCCCTCCCGCCGCCTGCCGGTGAGCGTCTCGTCGTAATCGATAACGTCCGCCAGGAGCGCCGGCGGCAGCACCATGATTCCCGACACGGGAATTCCCACCAGCGCCATCGCGATCTGCGACTGGAGCATCATGTCCCCGAAGGGAAGGTACCCCGACAGGCCCAGGAGCGGCATGGTTATCGCGGCGCTGGCGAGCGTGGCGGCGAAGGCGGCGAACTTGCCGAAACGTTTGGCGATATAATTGAACACGAAAAAGAAAACGATATTAACGACCAATAGCGGCGCCATGAGGAGCACCACCTCGCGGTCGGTCATGCCGAGGGCGTACTGCACCCAGAAGGGCACCACCAGGATCACCATGTTGAGCGCGAACCAGAGCGAGGAGGTCGCGGCGACGAGGATGACGAAGGAGCGGTTTTTAAACGTGGTCCGCGTCCAGTCGATGATCGTGGTGAACCGAAAGCGTTCCTTCGCGATGCGTCCGATCGAGGATTTCTCCTTTATCGCGAAGACCGTCGGGAAGAACGAGACGAGCGTGAGCGCCCCGGTGACCGCGCCGATGCCGATCCATCCGAGTTCGTCCTTTATCGCGCCCATCGCGCCGAAGATGAAGGTGCCGATCATCAGGAAAACCGCCTGCATCGTGGCGATGTTCACGCGCTCGTCGAGGTCGGAGGTGATCTCGGGGAGCAGGGCCATATAGGGATTGGCCAGGAAGGTCCAGCAGATGAAAAAGAGCTGCACCATCACGAACACATACACGGCGTTAAGCCAGTGCATCTCTCCCGGATACGGGGGAACCCACAGCAGAAAGGTCACCACCGCCGCGGGCACCGTCATGGCGGCGATGAAGGGGATGCGCCGGCCCCGCTTCGACTGGAAATGGTCGCTGATGAATCCCGCCACCGGGTCGATGACGCCGTCCATCAGCCGCCCGGAGAAGAATATCCCCGCGAAGAGCGCCCCGGCCACCAGGGCCGAGTCGCGCGACGGCACGTAGAGCTTGAGGAGCCACTGGGATATCACCAGGTTCGCGAGGTTGAGCGCCATGCCTCCCATGGCGTAGGAGAGTTTTGTGCCGAATCGGAGCTGTTGCATGTTTCCTCCCGGGAGTGATCTGGGTATCGACGCGGGAGGGGGGTTCGGCGCGACCGCCCCGCGGCCGGCACTAACTATAGACCATGCGGCGCTTCCGACGCAACACATTTACGCGATAAAGCGCGTCGGATACGGGTGCGAGAAAACCCGTTGAATATCGCCCCGGCGCCAGAGGCCGGCGCGGGCGCGCACAGGTGTGCGCGCCCGCGGTGCGTGTTATTTGCCCATCATCCCTTTTTTAAGCCCGGCGTCGATCGGATTCGGCCCGATGAACATGGCGAAGAAGGCCTTTTTGAGGTCTATCGCCGCGACGGTGCCGAGCGTGGCGCTCTGCCCGCTGGCCGCGGACTTGTAGACGATCGTAAGCCCCTGTTTGGGCACGTAGTTCTGGTAGAATACGTCGCCCTTCACGATGGTCAGCTTGTCGAAGAGCGCCAGGTACTGCTGCACGCCCGCGGTTTTGTAGCCGGCCGCGGCCGCCTTCTCGAAGCCGCCCCTGACCGCGGAGACGAAGCTGTCCTTCTTCACCAGGCCTGAGTCGATCTTCATGACGATCGACATCGGCGCGTCGGAGTCGATGATGGCGCCGGCGTCGGCGTCTTTCAATTCGGCCGGCAGGTACAGCGTGGCGTAGTATACGGTGAGAAAGGCCATTTTGCGCGCCCCGGTCCCCTTCTGCGCGAGTTCCTTTCCGCCGAGCTGGAAGCCTTCGACGGGCGCGACGAGGGCGAGCGAAAGTGCGGCGAAGGCCAGTACGAGATTCCGATACGATTTCATGGCGTGTCTCCTGTTGATGCGCTGGTATCGTGCGGGCGCCTGCGGGCCCGCAGGTGACAGCTGGTCATTACGTGAATTAAATATCAATATATTTTTTATATTAAATATAAGTTAGTTTGTTGATGTAATCGACATCGGGCGCTTTCGTCGGCAGGAGCCTGTTCGCTGACAAGGGCAGCGATGGTAAATAATCAGCGAAGAGTGGCACGTTAAAAGTGAACGGGAGAGAGGAAAACCCGCGTTTTCGCGGGTGCAGTCGGGGCCGGGCCTCGATGGTCCTATAATGAGGTATCGATTTTATCCGGATTGCTTCCCAGCCAGTTCAGAATGTCGGTGAGAACTCGTTCGACATCGCCCGACCCGTTCGCGCAGATATCGTAAAGCTCCCGTACCCCAATTTCATGGTAAAAATGGACCATTCTGTTTCTGTAGCCCGCGAGGACCAAAAGGATTTCCGCCGTTTCCGGGGCGATCACACCGGCGTTTTTCAATTCACGGGCGATGTCTTTATATTCCGGTACCGCCTTCCCCATCCCCTTCGCCAGAATATGTCTGCCGAGGTCCAGAATCGCCTCGAGCCCCCGGCGCAGATATGATTCGGCGGCGGCACAGCTTCGCCCGTCGGCGATGAACTCTTCAAAGCTCCCTAAAGGAAGGGCGCGAATCCCCTGGATCATGTCTTTGACCCACCGTACCCTTCCGGCAATAACCGATTCATGAAGTCGCGATGGCGTCATCTATCGCACCTCCAGCAGCATGCGCCGCCGTTCCCGCTCGAAGGGGGCAAGGTCTCCGGCGCGGCGGAGAACGTACAGCTCGAATTCGGCCTGCTCACCGGGGTCGTTACGGTAGAGGAGTTCGCCCCGGATGATGGCCAGGGACAGGTTGTGGTCGGCGGCGCCTGCGTCCACGAGGTCCACCCGCGTGCCGGCGGCTTCCTCGAGCGCCAGCGTCAGGCGTATGGTGTCCTCTATAGAGGGCCTCAGGTCCCTTCGGTACTGTACGCCCAGGTCGAGGTCGGCGGGATTTGCCCTGTCGAGGGGGAGGCCCTCCTCGACACACCTTTTCGCCTCGAGCGCCCTGCTGCCGAAGCCGTAAAGAGCGACGAAGCCGAATCGCTTCGCCAGGGTATCGATGTCGCCGGTAATAAATTTCATCGCGGGCCGTCGTTTGGATAGTTCGTGCGAACTCGTGTATCGCACAATCCTGCCGGGATGTCAACAGCTTTATCACGCCGCGGAGCGCAGGCGCGCAAACGTTTGCGCGCCCGCGCAGTCCGTTGCATTTATGTTATTTTCTTGAAACCGGAAGGCACGGGTGTACAGTATGGCGTTCCGTGAGCGCCGGGCCCGCAGCGAACGAAAAATCCAATCACCGACAGGGACCATGAAAAAGACAGGATTCGACAACGAGAAATATCTCCGGGAGCAGAAAGAGGCCATCCTCGAGCGGGTAAGGACCTTCGACGACAAGCTCTACCTCGAGTTCGGGGGAAAGCTGCTGTTCGATTATCACGCCGCGCGGGTTCTTCCGGGTTTCGATCCGAACGTCAAGATGCGCCTCCTGCAGCAGCTCAGCGACCGCGCCGACATCATCCTGTGCATCTACGCCGGCGACATCGAGCGCAAGAAGGTGCGCGCCGACTTCGGCATCACCTACGACGCGGACGCGCTAAAGCTCATTGACGACCTCAAGGACTACGGCATCGATATCTGCGCGGTGGTGATCACCCGCTACGAGGACCAGCCCTCGGCGGCCATATTCAAGAAGAAACTGGAACGGCAGAACGTGCGGGTGTACACGCACCGCTTCACGCGCGGCTATCCGACCGACGTGGACCTGGTGGTGAGCGACGAGGGTTACGGCGCGAACGAGTATATCGAGACCAGAAGCCCGCTCGTGGTGGTTACGGGCCCCGGCCCGGGAAGCGGCAAGATGGCCACCTGCCTCTCGCAGGTGTATCACGACCATAAGCGCGGCCGAAGCAGCGGCTATGCCAAGTTCGAGACCTTCCCCATATGGAACGTACCGCTCAAGCACCCGGTCAACCTGGCCTACGAGGCGGCCACGGCCGATATCGCCGATTACAACCTCATCGACCCGTTTCACCTGGAGGCGTACGGCGAGATAGCGATCAACTACAACCGCGACGTGGAATCCTTCCCGGTGCTGCGGCGCATACTCCAGAAGATCGGCGGCGCCAAGACCGCGTATAAATCGCCCACCGACATGGGGGTCAACCGGGCGGGCTTCGGCATCGTCGACGACGAGGTGGTGCGCGAGGCCGCCCGCCAGGAGATCGTGCGGCGTTACTTTCGCTACTCGTGCGAATATGTTATGGGTTTCGTGGAGCGCGAGACCGTGCAGCGTGTCGAGCTCCTCATGAAGGAGCTCGAGATAGCGCCCGAGAGCCGCCCGGTGTTTATCCCCGCAAGGAAGGCCGCCCTCGAGGCGAAGGAGACGGGCAAGGGGAACGAGGGGATCTTCTGCGGCGCCGCGGTCGAGCTTACGGACGGATCGATCGTCACCGGCAAGAACTCGCCGCTGTTGCACGCCGCGCCGAGCCTGGTGCTCAACGCGGTGAAAAAGCTCGCCGGCATACCGGACCGCATCCACCTCCTCTCGCCGCACATCATCGA
>JALOTJ010000074.1 GCA_025457965.1 Spirochaetota bacterium
TTTCACTTTTCCAGCCTTTGATTGGCTTTTCTAAAAAGCCGGTATCGCGGATGGTCTCTGGCCGCCCAGGAAGTATCGTGTTAACCTACAAAAAAGAAACTGATTTGTTGACGATTATTAGTCAAATTACTAAGCGAAAGAATTACGCTAAGGGTCCGTTTTATGTCAAAAAATGTGCCCATCACACACTGCAAGCTATTTATAGGGGTAAGGAATGCTTGAATTGCCTACTGGCAAATAATATGATGCGGTAGATGAAGAAATACCGGTTTATCTTCTCCTCCGCCTTCACCGAAAAGACGTGCCCGTTGGTGAAGTAGCCGGGGAAGGCGTCCCCCTTGAACCAGGTGCGCGAGTCCGCTCCGAAGAGACCCTGACCGTTGGCGAAGCGGTACGGCTCGTCGTTCACCAGATCGAGCATGTAAAAGCGCTCGGTGATATCGATGGTGAAGGTGAGAAATTTCTGCTTCGTCGCTTCGTCGTATTTTCCGAGGACGAGCCCGAGGCTCAATTCGTAGACGCCGTAATAATTGGACACCCGGTTCCGGTGATCGAAGAAGTAATAATCGGCGGCCGAAATCCTCGAATAATATCCGAGGTATTTGTCGACGTCGTAGCGATAGCTGAACTCCATAAAGCCAACGTCGAGCGTGCGGCCGCTCGAATGCGAAGTGTCCTGAGGCAGATAGCGCGGATAAGCGGTGATCTTCGTTGTGGACTTTTCATCGCTGAAACCCAGGACCGCTCCCACCTTGATATCATGAAGCGTGAGCTCTTTACCATAGTTAAAATCGTCTTTATAATGACTGCCGAGGACACCCACTCCAAGAAACCACTTGTCCATATGATACATCACCTGAAACCGCTCGGTATAGGCGACGACTCCCGGCATCAGGGCCCCAAGGTGGGGTGTTCCGGCCAGCAGGTCGAACTCCCACGAGGGCGTCGGCATGAAGCTCACATACAGCATGTTGGGCAGTGACACGGGGATGCCGCTTGTCGTCACGTACTTGAAGTCCCCGCCATCAAAATAATAGGCGCTTCTCAGCGTAAAGTCCCACGTCGCGTACAGAACGCGCGAGGGCGCCTTCTCCTCGTCCTTCTTTTCGGCCTTTTTCTTCTCCTCGGCACGGCGCCGTTCCTCTTCCTCTTTCCTCTTACGCTCCTCCTCCCGCTGTTTTGCCAGCAGCTCCTCCTGCTGTTTCAGCAGCTTCATTTTGTACGCTTCGGGAAGCCACTTGATCACCTCGGCGTTGTTCGGATCGGCCTTGATTACGTACTCTCCGGCCGCCACGGCCTTGTCGTAATCGGCTGTCTTGTAATAGAGGTATCCGGACCGTTCATACGAGGGGAGCTGTTTTGGATTGCGGCGGATCGCCTCTTCATAATTCTTTAGGGCGCCGGGGAAATCACCCTTTAGCTCACGCACCCATCCCTTGTTATGATAGGTTTTCGCGGAGGCCTGGTCCTGTATCTCGATGGCCCTGTCGAACTGTTTCGCCGCATCGTCGAATTTTTTTTCAGTGCTGAGCTGGACCCCCCTTCGGGTGAGCTCGGCAGGGTCGTCGGCGGAAAGGCGTGCGGCGCAAAACACCGTGGCAAGAAGTATCGCGGCAGTCATCCTCGTAATAGTCATCGTGCGCGCATCCCCACATGAAGTTCGCCGCCGTGTATTGCGGCGGCCTCTTCAATGAAACATCACCGCACGAGAAAAGAAAGCACTTTTTGACCGGCAAAACAGAGAAGCTTTTGCCGGAATAGCCCTCATTTAGTGAAGCGCTCCTCTTTGTATGAATTGTTCATGAACGACATGTCGAGAATCGTAAAAACGTCGACACACCGGAATGCCATGTCCAGCGCCGGTTCGCCGCAAATCACCGCCCCGAACTGGAAATAGTCCCTGATAAGCCTCGGCAATATCGCCCTTCCACGCCGGAGTGCGTCCTCGCCCTCCATCCCGGCGGTTCGTAGAAAATCGGTGAAATTACGTATCGCGTATTTTTTCACCGGGTGTATGCCCAGCGAATCGTCGGCATGATTTTCGCTCCGGATAGCCAGATGAACGCGCGCCGCGTCCATCGCATCGATGGTCTGGATGCTCGAACAGCCGAAGATGTACCGCGCTCCGAGCGCTTCGAGATATGCGTACAGCCCTTCCCACAACAGACCCATCATGTTGCTCCTGCGATAATCTTTATGAATGCATGCACGGCCTATTTCGAGTTTTACCCCCTGTTTACGCATGAGGGTTCCCAGATCGAACTCGATCTCCGAATAAAAACGGTCCGAATACCGGTCCGAGTTAAAACGGTACGTTCCCACCACCTGCTCGGTCTTTTTGTCGATCACCAGCAGGTGGTCACACAACATGTCATAACGGTCGATGTCGATGCCGAAGAGCTTTTTCTTTCCAAGTATTTCGTAAATAAAGACATCGTGACGCAGCCTTAGCGCCTGCTCGAGCTCAAAATCGTTCTCCGCCGTCTTGATTACATACTCCTCCTTTTCGATAAAAATCCTCACCTTTGGCGCGAACCGATACAGTCCGATTTTATACGGACGGGCGATGAGGTCGCCGATTATCCTGAGGTCCAGCTGACCCTGCTGGTGCTGCTGGTTCAATTCCATTGTCTACCTCGCTTGATGTTTCCTGACTTGTGCCGGACGAATCATAAAAATGCGCTGGAAGAATCCATGGCCAACCGAAGTTCAGTGGGGGTAAAGTAAGGGACAGAATTGAACTCAATCTGAAGGTTTTGTGAATTATTGGTGAATAGTCCCGGCGCGTGCGGATTACCAGAGCTTGAAATCCGTTTTCAGGTCGGCCGAGGTGATTATCTGCGAATTGCGGTATTCCTCGCTGTAATCCCTGGAATAAAGATAAAACCACCGGTGTTTCAGCGAAACCCCGAGAAACCTGTTCACCGAAACGGACAGTGAATTGTCGATCTGGCTTCTAATATGGCGGCGGCTCCTGTCGCTTCCCTGAAGGGAAAGAAATGAATCAACCGAAAGTCCGTAATTAAAGTAGCGCAGAAACGGCACCCTGGCCGACAGTATCGCCTCCACGCCGTACGCGGGGATCTGCACCGGGTCGTGCACGCGCTTCTCGAATCCGAGGCCGAATTTTGCCGAAACGAACCCGCCCGTAAAGTTCGCTCCTGCCGTCTCGCGTATCACGACGGGCCGGTAATCATCCACCACCTTGATGATTGTATCGCACTGCGACTTGTGGTAGGGTTTCACCCGTTCGTGAAGGTTGTAATTGTACACGAAGGTGCCCCTCAGGAGGTTGTTCTGGTAATAATACGCGTCGTTATCGCGCGTGTAGAGCAGCGTGTACAGCATATAGGGCGTGAACACGAACTGGTGCAGCCGGTTGTAAACGGTAAAGTCGACGCGATTCTCCATCCCCCATCGCCGGTATGTTTCGTAGGGCCGTCCGGGCGGCGCGTCTATATCGTCCCCTTTTTTGACCAGCGCCTGGTCGAAAAAATTTGAAAGATAAAAATCCACGGTCGCCCTGAACCTGGAATCCAGGCGTGCGCAGTCATCCCGCTGAAAGACCCTTGCTCCCCGGAAATCTTCCATCAGCATGTCCGTGATGTTCGTCCAGCTGTTCGTGTATTCGATGTCGCGCGACAAAATCTGCTCCACCCGATCAAATGACGCCTGCGGGGCGACGACCCGGTACGGCCTTGTATCGACGATCGGATATCCCTGCACTGTCCTGCCGTCGGTGCCTGCAACCAGGAGCGTTTCATCGGCGCCGTGCACCTTTTTAAGCTCCGCACCGCTCAGCCGGAACGTGAACAGATAAAAATCCTGGTTCACCATGTTAAGAATGTCGGACGTCTTCACGCCGCCTCGAATCGTCATCGGTGAAATGGTGCCCGATTCGACCAGCGCCACCTCGGCATTGAACCGATCCCTTGCAAGGCACATAAGACGTCTGTCTTCCGCCCGTATCTCATACGAACCGGCATCCGCGATAACCCGGTCTTCCTCTTCCCTGAACTTGCGTTTCCACAGCGTAAGTCTGTTCGCGAATTCCCGGTATGTTGGATCCTCGGTCTTCACCGGTAAGGGGACTTTCCTCGAGAGCGAGCGCACGCTGATACTTTCCCCGATGGAAAGATTGAGAAGATAATACCCGCTTTTTTCGGTGAGGATCACTATCGACCGTCCGTCGGCCAGGTCAACCCTGCCGGCGCGTCCGCTGAAGAGTTCGCCGGTATAATCCCCCCCGCAGATCGCAATCGATATCCATGGGTGCTCGTTCATAAGCGCCATCGTGTCCCTTACATTAAGGCCGCTCAGGGCTATTATGTGCCGTACTCCAGAACGCTCGATCTCCGTATGGACCGGACGGAGGATCGCCGCGTCCTTTGCCAGGCTCACGCCGTATAGATCCTGCTCCGCGATATCGAAGAGGATCTTCCGCGAAGGGATGCCCACGACCGCAACGGAATCGGCATCCTTCGCAAAAAGCAGGTGCGGCGTAAATAGCCGCCGCTTATCCCGTGTAATTCCCGCGGAAAGCAGGCGCGTCTTTCTGCCCTTCTGGAGGAACTCAAGGTTGTCGATGCCTATGTGCAGGTCGCGCGATGACAGTAGTGTGGCGTCACAGCCCAGATAATTGAAATAATCCATGACGATAGAACCGAAGCTGTACTTGGACAACACCCCCGGATAAAAAGCGTTTCCCAGGTCGAGGAAGAGGTCCGCCTTCCCCGCCCGCCGTTCGGAGAGGATATTCTGCGCCAGAACCAGCAGGGGATCGTTTTCGTTCTGGCCCTTTTCCTCGAGTGTGAACCGCCCCTCGAGGTTATGCGTGAGAAGCAGGTTGATATTCCCCGCAAAAACGGGGCCAGGTGAAACGCAGAGCACCGCCGCCAGAATGTACGACGCAAGGCCGGTATGAAAACGACGCATCGGCTTTCCGTTATCGACCGGCAGGCTTGGCGGCGGCCTCTTTCTGAAGCACATCGATTTTTTCTTTGAGATGCCGGATATCCTGTTCCCTGTTTCTCAATTCGAGCTCCTTTCTTTCCGCTTCTTTCGACTTCTCCTCGTAGCGCCGTTCAAATGCCGCAAGGGCCGTCTTATGCGATGCCGCCTCCGCTTCTTTATCCGCAACGAGCTGTTTCAAAGACTCAATCTCCCGCGACAGCGAAAGCTCCCGCTTTGCATTATCGTTCCGTACCGTCTCGCGCTCCTTAGTGAACGACTCCTGGAGCTTCCGCATCTCGTCGCTCAGCCTGGCGATTTCTCCGCCCAGCTTCGATTCGGTGGACCTGTTCAACTCCGACAACTCGCGTATCTTTTCGGAGCTCTCCTTTGACAGCACCGCGTTCTTCTGCTGCAGGGTCTGGTACTGGCTCTCCCTCAACGCGATGTCCTTCCGGTACCGGTCCTCGAGCGCGGCGATATCCGCTGTCAGCTTTTCCACCCTGGCGGCAAGCTGGCGACCGTCGCTTTTGCACTGCAGGTTTTCGTCTTTCACCACCGCGTTCTCACGCTCGGCGAGGACAAGCCTTTTTTTTACCAGACTGTTCTCCGCGCGCAACTGCTCTGCCAGGGGCGCGGTACCGTTCCTGCCGGACGACGAGCACGCCAACATGCCTACGCATGCAAGCACTGCCAGTTTTACACCCATTCTCATGCAGATTCTCCGCTCGCCTCTAATCCATAAACCGGTGGCTATTATATTCAAACCGTAGTGTTTATTTGCATGCATCTGAATGATACCTGTTCCCGCCGCCTGACTCACGCGAGCGCGCGCTGAAGGTTGATGAGAAAATCCTGAACGTTTGTAACGATTCCGCGGACCTCCAGGCTCCCGCGGTTCGCCAGTTTGTCCAGCGCGAATTCAGACACGTCCACGATATAAAAATACACCGGGCGCACCACGTCGCCGGTGACCTGATATGAAGGGAGCATGTTGCCCGTCGCGATGGCATGCAGCTGGGTCGCGAGCGCGATCACCGTCGTCGCGTTTTTCACCTCCCCGCGCATCGCATCCTGTGCCCGGTACACGTCGGCGATGACCTCCGGGAGCGGACCGTCATCCCTGATCGAGCCGGCGAGCACCAGCGGGATATCCCGTTCGATGCATGCCAGTACGATACCATCTTTCAACAGGCCCTTTTCGAACAGGTGTTTCATCGAACCGTGCCGCCGGACGGTGTTGATCGCGTCCAGATGATGGTAATGCCCGAGGTGGCGGTATTCCTTGGTATAGATGTCCTGTCCCAAACCGGTCCGGTACAGCGCCGCCTCGATATCGTGGGTGGCCAGGGCGTTACCGGCGAGCACGGCGTGGGCGTACCCGGATTCTATGATGACGGACATTGCATACCGTGAATCGAAATCGAAGGTGAGCGCCGGCCCCAGCACCCAGACGATTTTGCCGTTATCCCGCTCGTGCCTGAGCAACTCGTACATGCTGTCGTAGTCTCGAGAGAAGGGGGTCTCGCGCGTCCTGCGGGTATGAAACGAAAATTTCTCGCTCCTCGCCGAATTTTCGACAAAACCCGAGGTATGGACATAGATTCCTTCTTCACCCTCTTCGCTGCGTCCTATCAGAACCCGATCCCCCTTCCGTACACGTCTGAACTCTTTAACCTCGATAGAGTCCCCGTCGATTACGACGGAGCAGTCCATGCGTGAGGATTCAAGAAGCCTCCACACCCCCTTCGCAATCTGGACGTATTCGGGATAGATACTCGTAGCGTGGTACCCGTCGGGCACGATTCCGTCGGCCTCGGCCCGGACGGTACGCACCGGTGGACGGTCGGCGAAACGCTCATCCGTAAAATCGGGAGGCCGGTAAACGGGCAGCTCGAATTGCGCTGGCATAATGGTATCCGGTTTCTGTGTAATACGCGCCCGTTTATCGGGACGGCCCGGATAAGAGGCGCGGAGAAATACTACCACGATTGAGCGGTCTCATACAAACGAAATTCTTCAGCGGCCGAACGGGCCATTATAGACCCGCCGAAACGTTCCTATTTTTTACTGAAACGTATCTCCACAGAGCCGCCGTGCTTGTCGTCAAAGCCTTCCACCCGGGACATCATCATCACCGGCTCGAGGGCTTCGCGAAGAGCGCCGGGGGTGAGATGCTGAAAGGTGGTCCTTCGTAAAAATGTTTCAACGGACACACCGGAGGAGAATCGTGCGGCACCGCCGGTCGGCAGGATATGATTCGTGCCGGAATAATAATCGCCGACTGCCACCGGTGCATGGGTTCCCAGGAAAAGTGAACCCACGTTTCGGATACGCCCAAGGTACTCGAGCGGTTCCGGCACCATGAACTCCATGTGCTCGGGTCCGTAACGATTCGAGAACTCGATAGCCTCGTCGATCGAATCCACCAGTATGATGACCGCCCGTTCGAGCGCCTTCCTTTTTATTTCGATACGGCCTGTGCCGCGCGCGATGTCCTTTTCGATTTCAGCGACCACCCGCTGCGCGAGAATCTCCGAGGTCGTCACCAGCACCGCGAGCGCCCGCTCCTCGTGCTCGGCCTGCGAGAGGAAATCGTACGCCACCCAGACCGGATCCGCCGATTCGTCGGCGATGATGAGCACCTCGCTCGGTCCGGCCATCGAATCGATCTGGACGATCCCCATGCTAAAGAGGTAGGTCTTCGCCGCCGTCACGTAGATATTACCCGGCCCCACGATGATGTCGGCCTTGGTGACACTTTCGGTTCCGAAACCGGCGGCCGCAATCCCCTGGGCGCCGCCCGATTTAAGCACGCTGCCGACGCCGATGATTTTACAGACGGCGAGCACCGAGTCCGGAATGTTTCCGGTTTTATCCGGCGGCGTGATTATCGTGATATTCTTCACCCCGGCGATCCGGGCAGGAATAGCCCCCATAAGCACCGAGGACGGGTACGAGGCCTTTCCGCCCGGCACGTAGACCCCCGCGCTCTCGATCGGTTCATAGTGAACACCAAGGGTCGTACCATCCGGACGCATGTACATAAAGTTCGCGCGCTTCTGGTGCAGGTGGAACTCCTCTATGTTTTCCTTCGCCTTGCCGAAGGCGGCCAGCGCCTTTTTATCGAAGCGGGCAAAGGCTCTCTCTATTTCCTCCTCCGTAACCATCAGTCGGTCGAGTTTAGCGCCGTCGAAGCGCTCCGTGTACATGCGTACGGCATCATCACCGCCAAAACGCACGTCGTTCACGATGGGAACGACCGTGTTAATCATGATGTCGCTGAAATCCCCGCCAAAACGGTTGAACAGGGAATCAAGCTCCTCCTTCGCAAGCTCCCGAAGTTTTTTTACCGGTATCATCACGTACACCCCGCATCGTGTAGTAAAGTTTCCCCGCCGGGATACTCACCTGCATTAACCCGGTCGGCCCGTTATTTTTCAAGAATAATAAACCCGTTATGTTTGATCTGCAGAATAAACTTGCTTATGACACAGCCCATTACGCGGATTAATACTCTTGACATCGGCATAAATCCAACCCATACTGCGGCAATAAACGGTACTACTTATAACGGCACCAGCGACTGCCGAGGTGGGCGCCGGAGATTATTGACGATATCCAGGAGGGATTATGAAATACGCGAAATTTTTACTGATCGCAATTGTCGCCTTCGCTCTTGCGACCTCATGCTCGAAGACCTCGGGCGAGATGACTCCGGAGGAATTTCTGAAAATTGACAGTGAGATATACGATACCGACCTCACTCCCGAGTCCAAGGAAGCCATCGTCACGAAATACAAGTACACCCTCAAACAGTACGAGGATTTTGCATTGAAGGTCGAGAGCGATCCCGAACTCAAGGCCAAGATCGGCGAGATCAGGCTTAAAAAGCTCCGGGGCGAACAGAAATAGAAGAATCTGGATTTCTTCGGAAAATATTCGGATACGCGACAGGCCCGGCCTGTCGCGTTTATTTAATAGCACCAAGCAGCTTCCGGGCGTTTCCTCCCATTATGGCGTTCCGCTGTGTGTCGGAGAAGGGCGCCGCTTCCATGGCATTGAGATATCGCCGGTATCCGGTAAGCGGATAATCCGATCCGAAGAGTATTTTCTCCGCGCCGACAATCGAAACCGCCGCGGAGTAGACTTCGTCCCGATAAAGAAACGGCGACGCGGCCGTGTCGTAGTATACATTCGCAAACGCCTCCTTCACCTCGGGCATGAGCTCATAGAAGAGGATGCCGCCGCCCCAGTGCGCCAGAATGATCGGAAGTCCCGCCGACGCGCTAATGGATTCATATAACGCAGAAAAATCCGTCACGTACTTGCCCGCATAGCGATGACCCAGCGGCTCGTTCACATGCATGCAGACGGGGAGCGCGGCCTCACTCGCTGCGGAGAACAGTGACGGGAGGTTCCCGGCCGTCTCGCCGGTTAAACCCTTCGAATAAAATGCCACCTCTCCTATCCCGGCGAAACCATCGGTCCGCGCCTTCTCCACGGCCCGTACGACGGCCCCGGCGTCGGCGCGGGAAAGCCCGCAGAACGGGATGATCCGTCCTCCAGATGCCGAGGCGGATTCCAGGAGATAGTCGTTATGCAGCCGCAGGCGGTCGTCATCGAACCAGGGGAATCCCATCACCACGGCCGCGTCGATTCCGTTTTCATCCATTGCGTGCAGAAGCCCGTCGCTATCCGCGATTCGGGATTTTTCGGAACCGTATATGGCGCGAAAATCGGCGTCGTCCAGATAATCATCGCGATTCCTGGAAATCCGTTCGGGGAAAATGTGCGTATGAAAGTCGATGACCATATTCGCATTGTATCAAATTTTTTAATGGGAGCAAGAAGTTTCCAACCGGTGGAGCCGGGATTTTTAATTTTATTTGCCTTTTCCCACCGGAATATTTACTCTCCAGTCATCAGTACGGAGCACGAAATACCGAAAAAGGATTACATGATGAAAAAAAACGCACTTGTCCTTCTTTTGACGTCGTGCTTCCTCGCCGCGGCGTCCACCGTCGTGCTGCTCTCCCAGATCCTTCCCCTGCAGGTCGAAAACATTGCGAACATGGGCCCGTCTATTAATACCCGTTTCGACGATTTCGCCCCCTCCTTTACCGCAGACGGCAAGACCATGGTTTTTAATTCGAAGCGCTCAGGAGAACCATACCAGAACATCTATCTGTGCCGCAACGAGGACGGCAAATGGAGCGAGCCGCGCGCCATCAGCGAGATAAATTCGCCGTTCAACGACGAAACCCCGTTCATCACCGCAGACGGAGCCTTCATCTTTTTCGCCTCCGACCGCGACGGCAGCCTCGAGATGCCCGCCGACGCCGCCGGCAAAATACGGGTATCATACGACATCTATGTAAGCCAGAACATCAACGGGAGCTGGCAACGCCCAATCAGACTCCCCGGCGCGGTCAACACCGTCCATCACGAGCGCTCGCCAAGCCTCAGCCGTGACTTCTCAACCCTTTATTACACCACATGGCCTTTCGGCACCATCGACAAGGCCTATTTAATGAGCGCGGAATACCGTGACGAAACCGGCGACGGGGCCTTCGTCAATCCACAGCGCATGCCCGCACCAATCAACATCGGCGAGCAGGACATCAGCCTTATCCCCGCTCTCGACGGAAAGGGCTTCTATTTTTCCTCTCGACGACCGGGCGGGTATGGCGGTTGGGACCTTTATTTTGCGCCCTTCGAGAACGGCAGGTACGGTACTGCGGTGAACCTCGGTCCCGGTATCAATTCAGACGCCAACGACGTCCATCTATCCATAATCGGCGACAACCTGTTTTTTTGCTCCAATCGTAAAGGCGGTCTTGGCCTGTACGATATCTACACCTCTACCATCATTAAGACTGAACCGCTTAAAATCATCACCCGTGATAAAAAATCCGGAAAGCCTGTTGAAACCGAACTTAATCTCTTCACCAGGGTCGAGCGCGAAGGAGAAGAGCCAATGACCTCCGAGCTCAAAAAAAAGACCGATGCTAAAGGCGAGGCCGTGATCACCTATAATCCCGCGGTAAAAACAATCGACCTCAATATCAGCGAAAAGGGTTATATGCCGCTCTTCAAAACGATCGACCTTGCAAAGGCAAAGGGGACACCGCTTGTCATTGAACTTTCGCCCGTCGAAAAAGAGGCGCGTTTCGACATACACGCAATACACTTCGACTTCGAATCAGCCGGGATCAAACCCGAATCGATCCCTTACCTCAACGCGCTCGCGGAATATCTAAAAAAGAGCCCGGAGCTCCGCTTTCAGGTCATCGGCCATACCGATCTTCACGGCACCGATGAATTTAACAATAAACTCAGCCTCGAGCGTGCGCGCGCGGTAAAGGACTACCTGGTCAAAAAGGGAATTGAAGCATCACGCCTCACGATACGGGGGGCGGGAAAAACCGAGCCCAAGGTCGCTAAAACCGGCCCCGAGTACGACGAGCAGAACAGGCGCACCGAATTCAGGCTGCTGCAATGAAAGATTGGGACGGGGCTGATCGATAAAAAGCGAAAAAAAACCTCCGTTTGTTTCGATCATTAAAGCATGGATCGATCGCCGCGTTTCGTCATAGAGCCTTCTCGTGAGGGCCCGCCGACCCTCGTCGTTATGGACGGCGGCTCCAGTCACTACCTGCACAGCAAAGTGGCGCCCACGCGCGAGGCGGACTCCCTGCGACCGTCGTTCAATTCCGGTAAATACGACGTGCTCATTGTCCTCGGTGTCGGCCTTGGCTACCACCTCATGCCGCTGGGCGAGGCCTCCCTTGCGTACGAGCGGGTGCTGATCATCGATATCCTGCAGGGAATTGATTCGGAGATCGCCCGCAATCCGTTGACGGCCTTTCTGCTCGAGCAGCCCGTAAATATAGTCGCTGGCTGTTCCATTGATGAAATTCAGCCAAAGGTCGACCAATTCCTCTCCCAGGGCGCGACAAGGGGTATCCAGGTGCTCGAACATCCCGCGTCGCTTCGCCTTTTTCCGGAATACTATGGCAATGCCAGGGAGGTCATCCGCAAAGCCATCGACCGTTTCAGCGCCAACACCGCCACCAGGAATGCATTTTCAAGGCGCTATCTTCGTAACGCTTTGCTCAACATCGGGAGCATCGGGCGTTCCCACCCGGTCAACGCACTGTTCGCCCGGCTGGAGGGCCGGCCCGGCGTTGTCATCACCTCGGGACCGTCGCTTGACGGAATTCTGCCGTTTATTAAGAAATCCCGTCAGCGCATTGTGATCGTTGCGGTTGACTCGGCACTTCCAGCACTTTCAGCCTCCGGAATAACGCCGGATTTCGCAATTTCCATCGACCCCCAGCAGCATGTCTGTGAGCATTTCGCCCACGGGAGGCCCGGGGAAACGATGCATGTATTTTCTCTCACCGCTTATCCTCTTCCGATCCGCTTGCACGGCGGGTTTCTGTCGCTCAACACGCATCCCGTCTCCCAGCTTATCGAGGAGCTGCATCCGGGGGCCATTGGCTCGATCGATTCAGGATCGGGTACGGTCGCCGGAGACGCCATACTGCTCGCGGCGCGTCTCGGACTATCTCCGATCGCCCTTGCCGGCTTCGACTTCTGTTTCGGCGATCACACGATCTACGCGCGATATACGGCCTACCAGCGGCGCTTCGCGCTCTTCTTCCATGGACGCTTCGGACCGGTCGAAACGCGCAACCTCGATTATATCATGAAATCCAGCGGCGGCCATCTCGTCGACGGCCGTTTCAGCCGCAGATCCTTCGCAGGCTACCGCGCCTCCATCGAGTCGCTTATCCGGCGCGAGGCCATCGGCAATCTGTACCGTCTGCATACCTCGGGCGTATCGCTCATCGGCACGGTGGACATCGCATCGGAAAGCTTTTTCTCGTCGTTCGCCACCCTCATCCTCGACACCACGCCGATCATCCGTTCGACCACGGAGTCGTACCCGGCCATTTCCCGGCGTCCGGGACTGCATGCTCTGCAAAACGCCCTCGCTGATCCCGATATTCAAAAACGCCTTCTGCGCGCCTCGCTCCCCGGAGAGACCGATGAGGCGCTCATGAACTCAATGAAATTGAAAATAATGCATATGATCAACATGGAGGACGAACAATGAAAATCGGGGTAACGGGAATATTCGCATCGGGCAAGGGTACGGTGTGTGCGATGTTTGAGGAGCTCGGCGCTCGCGTCATCGACACCGATATCATCGCCAGGGACATAGTCGAGCCAGGTACCGAGGGGCTTGCGTTTCTGGTTGAAGAATTCGGCCCTGAAATAATAGGAAACGACGGTGCGCTCGACCGCCGCGGATTCGGGAACCTGGTGTTCAAGGACCCCGAACGGGTAAAACGCCTTAACGAAATCACCCACCCGCTTATTTTAAAAAAGGCCGCCGAAATATTTCAAAGCACACCGGAAGCCATTTTTATGGTGAATACACCGCTTCTGTTCGAAAGCGGCTTTGACCGCTTCATGGACAAAAACATCGTCGTCACGGCCGGCACCGAGCAGGCGCTAGAGCGGGGCTCACTGCGGGACAATATAAGCAAGGAGGAGATCCAGGATCGCCTGAACAACCAAATTTCTCTCAATGAAAAGGTAAAAATGGCCGATTATGTAATCGATAACTCAGGCGGGCTGGAAAACACCAGGAGGCAGGTAGTAGAAATATGGAACACTTTGAAGAATTCCACCAGAAGGGAGTAAAGGAAAAGAATATGTATACCGTCAACCTCGACACGCCGCGCATCATCATAGTCGCGTCGGTCGCGATTGGCGTAATCATTATATCGTTTCTGCTCGGAATGAACCTCTATAAATCGCATGAGAAACCCCCGGATGCCCTCGCACAGCGCGACTCCCTGCTCGATCTGCCGACGGACTCGATATCCGCGGGAAAGATTCCGCCTGCGGATGAAGGCATTATGAACGCCCAGTCTGAGATCGATCGGCTTCTCACTCCCGGCACGGGGGACAGGAATAAGACCCCGGCGGTCAAGGGCAATGAGTTCGCCACCATGGATAAGAATTCCCCTTCTCACGATATGCTCACCTCCGAGACCATTAAGGAGATTATACCACCCGCACCCGACCCGAAGGACCATGTCGTACCCGTGGAGAATATAAAGCCCGCCAAAAAGCAGGCCGTAAAGAAGGGAGATAAACCGCGCAGACAAAAGACCGTTGAGGTCGTTTCGGACACGAAGAAGGCGTCCGGTCATGCGCTCAGGGGGGAGTATTCCGTGCAGGTCGCGGCATTTGATAAAAAATCCAAGGCCACTTCCGAAATCGAAAGCCTTAAAAAGATGAACTATGATGCCTTCATTGACCGGACCCAGGTAAACGGAAAGAGCTATTTCAGGGTACGCATCGGCCCCATCGCCACAAAATCCCGCGCGCTTGATATACTGAACGAGATACAGGAAGACTCGCGGTACGCCGAGAGTTATATGGTCCGTGAATAATCAACGCTTAGCGGAAAAAAAGCGCGGGTAACCGCGCTTTTTTAGTGCCTGCCTGGAGGAACCGTCTCACAGCTCTTCCGAAATCACCGCGAAATCAGTGACCATGTCGGTATCGTTCAGGTCAAGGAGCTTGACTCCCACCGTAGCCCTGCCCTGTATCGACACATCCTTCGCCAGAAGGCGTATGGTCATGCCGGTCTTTGAGGCTATAATGATCTCGTCCTCGGGGAATACCGAGCGTATGCCCGATGCCGGCCCGTTTTTATCCGAAACCTTCAGGTAAGCCATTCCCTTGCCGCCCCTGCCCTTGGTGGCGAAATTGCGGTATTCCATCTTTTTCCCGTATCCCCCTTCGGTCACAACGAAGAGCGACGAGTCCTTTTTCACCACGTCCATCCCTATCACCATATCCCCGGAAGCAAGGCGCATGCCGATGATTCCCGAGGAGTTTCTCCCCATCGGACGCATCGACCTGATGTTAGTCCGCACGAGAAGCCCCTTGCGCGAAGCGATAACGACATCGTCGTCTCCCTTGACGAGCTTGACCTCGGAGAGCTCGTCGTCCTTTTTAAGGTTGATCGCGATAATTCCGCCCTTCTTCGCGTTGCGGAAATCATCTATCGATGTCTTCTTCAAAATGCCGCCCTTCGTCACCATGCAGATGTACATTTCGCTTTCCATATCGGGAACGGCGCAGATGGCCGTAATATCCTCTCCCGCGGAAAGGTTAATCATGCCCTTCAGCGATTTACCGCGGCTCGTCTTTGATGCCTCCTGAAGCTCGTAGGTTTTCATGCCGAAGATCTTGCCCTTGTTCGAGAAGAGAAAAACCATATCGTGCGTGGCCGCCACCATCATCA
>JALOTJ010000149.1 GCA_025457965.1 Spirochaetota bacterium
GGTCATGCGGGTCTTGCTCATTTTTCCCCGTTACTATTCGTCAACATGTGCCGCACTGCCCTGGCTGAAATATTCCTGCAGATGTACTACCATTGACCCTCGAACTGTCAATACTCAAATTGCGCAAATGGCGCCGGATCGTTGTTCGGCGCGTGATACGGTTTATGGGTATGAACGGACCTGTATCAGGCGACTTTCTGCTTACAATAGACTTGTTGCATAACTGACAAAAATGTCATCGCGAGGAGGCCGCAGGCCGACGTGGCGACCTTAAAAGGCAACAAGCTACACCCGTATTAAAACTGCTGCCGCTCCCGCTCCCGGCCTCAGAACAAGGGGTTGCAACCCAATGTTCTCCTGCTTTACGAAAAGAGATTGCCACGCCCCGATACGGCCGGGGTTCGCAATGACATTCAGTAAAGCAACAACTCTAATAAAGTAGCGGCGTTAATTGGGCATTCTGCGAATTTATCTTGACGAACCCGCGATAGCAGTCAAATTTGGTTGGACGAAACGGTGTTATTTTGCTATATTGAATCCTGACCGCGTTTCCGCTTCGCGACGAAGGTAAAACCGGTAGCAACAGGCTTGCGTGGAGGTTTACAGTGCCGACCTATGAATATGAATGTGTGGAATGCGCTCACCGGTTCGAGGTATTCCAGTCGATAAAGTCCGATCCGGTAAAACAGTGTGCGAAGTGCGGAGCCGCGGTGAGAAGGCTGATCGGCTCGGGCGTGGGCGTCATCTTCAAGGGTTCGGGGTTTTACGTGACCGATTATAAGAAGGGAGCGGCTCCCTGCGCGTCATCCTCGAAGGACGCCCCGGCCGCTGCAACGGCGTGCGAATCCTGCGCGAAAAACGAATCCTGCTCCTGACGTCAAAGCTCTCTTTTAAACATCAGCGCCCTTTTCTGGCGATAGTGCGTGAGAAGATACTTCTCGACGACCATTATCGCCCGGGCGGGTATCGCCTCGTCCTTGATCTTGAATCCGACCAGCGTATCGGTGTATTTGCGGATCGTCTCCGGTGAGCGAACGGACTCGGCGGGTGCCAGCAGGTATTCCGTGTCCGGCATGAGGAGTTTGAGGCTTCGCTTCGGATAGAGAACCTCCCGCGCATTGTAGATCGGGATAACGATGCGCAGGCTGTTCTCGCGCATGTCCTGTATCAGGTGGTCTACCAGCATGTCGTTTTCGGGAACGAGCTCGATAAAATCGGACAGGGCCAGGATGGGTCCCGTCTTCGCCGCCAGTTTTTTATAGATCTGGCGGGCCTCCCTGGGCGGCGCCGCCTGCATGTGAGCCGCGTCCGGGGCGATTTCTGATTTCGCGGTTTTTATCCCCCGGCCGCCGAACAGGCTCTTGAAGAAATTGATGATCCGGGCAAACAGGCCGGGCTTTTCAACCCGCCACTCCGACCGCCTGACCGCCTCCTCCCTCTGGCGGATTTTCTTTAAATGGTCTTCGTAATCGGCGATAATCGATTTCAGTTTTTCAAGATCTTCGCCGGAGAGGCGCAGGTCCGCTTTTTTATCGAGCGAGGAAAGGACCGTTCGGGCCGCACGATAAAGGATTTCCATTTGATTCGAGGACTGCTGTCGCTCTGAGTACGACAGATCGGCGAGCTTTTCTGGACTGTGCAGGACGAGTTCGGAGAGTTCGGTTATATGGCCGAGGAAGGCGCCGCCGTCGATGTAGTATACGGTGCCGTCGTCGCTCACATAAGAAAGAACGGAGGCGGCGCGCATATTTTCGGGCGTGCTCCATTTCTCCAGTACCTCGTCGGTGACCTCCATGAGGGAGCCCACTATATCGGACGCGGCGCAGATGCGATGTTCGCCGATGAAACGCGCGATGTCCCTGCCGAGCGTTTTCGACGGATCAAGGCTCTTCTCGGCGTTGATGACGCATGCGCGCAGCGAGTGGATGTTCTTCGCGTCGATGCGATCGTTGTCGGCCAGCGACGTGGCTATGTCGCTGATCAGAATATTCAGAATGTAATCCAGTTTCGGGTCGCGGTAATCGCTCATATAATCGTTCAGTATGCCGAACCGCTTCAGGCGGCGCATTACCAGCTCGCTGTAACGGCCGGTGATCTCCTTGAGCCTGTTCAGGTTGATCGAGTCGCGCGCGGCCGGATAGTTTTTGGCGTGAAAACAGTAATCCTCCTCTATCTCGGCCTTGTTGCGGTCGAGGCTCGAACTCTTGAATATGAAAAACTGCTTGCCTTCCTCTTTCGCTATTATCCGCGAGAGGTCCGTCTTGCTCTTCGCCACTTTTATGAGTTTGGTCAGGTTGAAGAAACGGTATTTCTGGAGGAGCACCATCAGGTTTTCGAGCGAGGTGTCGTCCCTGATCGAACAGAGACGTTCGTGGTCGCGCGTGTTAAGCAGCACGCCAAGCTCTACAGACTCGACCACGGAGAGTTTCTTGGTGGTTTCATCCACCTGGAAATCGAAGGTGATGAGCTGCCGGACCTGCTCCGGGTAGCGTGAGGTGAGGTATTCGACAAGGTACTCGACCGTCTTCTCCCTCTTCGGGGAAAGCGGAATCTTGACGTTCCGGGACTTCTTCAGCGATTCGAGGGTCGCGAGCGGTTTTATTCCGGCGGGCAGGGACTGGCCCTGTTGTGCGTAGATCTCGTTAAGGACCTCGAAAATATAGGGCTCCCGGGTGCTCGATTCATCGAGGAAGTTGAAACGGTCAATCGCTTCCATGTCGCCCTTTCGCGCCCGTGAGCGATTCGCGGATCCGTGCCGGGCATTCGTCCGCCGGCAGCTTTTCCTGCGATCCGGTCGCCATGTCTTTTATGGTGCAGCTTCGTTCCGCGGCCTCGTCCCCGCCTATGATGACGGTAAAGCGCGCGGATTCGCGGTCCGCTTTTTTGAACTGGTTCTTGAAGCTTTTACCCTGCGGATCGAGGTCCGCGGAAATGCCCGACTCGCGCAGAAGCCGCGCCAGGGCGGTCGCCTGGCGCAGCGACTCGCCGCCGCCGTGGACCAGGTAGGCGTCGAGCCTGGAGGCCGGTATTGCGGCGTCCCCGGCGAGCAGAAGCATTCGTTCGATACCCGCCGCGAAGCCCACCGCGGGGGTGGGCTTGCCGCCGAACGTCTCCACCAGCGAATCGTAGCGCCCTCCCGCGGCGAAGGCGTTCTGGCCGCCGAGCCTGTCGGTGACGAATTCGAACGTGGTCCTGGTGTAGTAGTCGAGGCCGCGCACCAGGAAAGGGTCCTCGGTGTAGGCGACGGATGCCGCGTCGAGGTGCTCCTTTACCCCCGTGTAATGCTCCCGGCAGGACTGGCACAGGTGGTCGGCTATCGAGGGCGATCCTTTTTTAAGCGCGGCGCAACCCTCCTGTTTGCAATCGAGGATGCGCAGCGGGTTCCTGTCGAGCCGGCGTTTGCAGTCTTCGCAGAGGGCTTCACGGTGATTGGTGAAATAACGTTTCAGTTGTTCGATGAATTCGCCCCTGCAGTCGGCTCCGGGACAGCCGATGGAGTTTACCAGCAGCGTGAAGTCGCCGATCCCCACCCTGCGCGAGATGGCGTGCATCATCGCGATGACCTCGTAATCGTAATACGGGTCAGAGCTCCCGAAGAACTCGGCCCCGAACTGGTTGAACTGGCGCAGACGTCCCTTCTGGGGGCGCTCCGCCCGGAACATCGGGCCGCAGTAGAAAAACTTGGCGCTGGAGAGCCGGTTGTATTCGCCGTTGGCCACATAGGCGCGCACCACCGAGGCGGTGCCCTCAGGGCGCAGGGTGAGGCTGCGGCCACCGCGGTCCTCGAAGGTGAACATCTCCTTGGAGACGATATCCGTTTCGTCACCGAGGCCTCGGGAGAAGACCTCGGTGTATTCCATAATGGGTATGATGATTTCCCTGTAGTTGCCCAGGCGGAACACATCGCGCGCCGCGCCGGTCACGCGGTCCCACGCATCTATTCTGTCCGGATAAATGTCCTCGATCCCGGGGGGATTGCTCAGCATCTGGCCCGCTCCTTGTCGTCCTCGATCCGTTTCCTGAATACGGCGTCCGGTCGGATCGCTTTGTCCAATTTGAATAGATATACCTTCCCGGGTTGTGCCATAGCAACACTTTTTTCTTCTTCGCCGATTTCCATCACCCGAAAAATTTGATCGCCCGCGCCGTGGTCAGGCCCCGGGAAAATGGCCTCGATTTCGTCGCCCGCCCGGACGGGATTGTGTGTCTTTACGCGCGTCTCGTTCGGATGCGTTCCCGGTTCCACCGCGTAACCCATGAAGAGGGTTTTCCTGACGTACGGGACGCCGTCGAAGCGCATGCCTTCGAACTCGTTCCAGAGGTCGGCCGTATAGGGGCGGTGGCTTACGAGCTCAAGCTCTCCGATCCAGTGCGGAAGGTGGGCGAGGTAATCGCCGCCGGCGGCGGCGACCTCAATGGCGTGGCGGTACACGCGCGTTACATTTGCCGCGTAGTAGAGCGATTTCATGCGGCCCTCAATCTTGAAGGCGTCGACCCCGGCCTCGATGTATGCCGGTATCCGTTCGGCGCTTTTCCTCCACCAGCGCATAACGCCAGCGGCAGGGATGCGAGCATCCGCCGGTGTTGGCGTCGCGCCCGGAGAGAAAGCGGCTGAGGAGGCAGCGCCCCGAGTACGAGACGCACAGCGCCCCGTGGACGAACACCTCGAGCTCGGCGCCGGTGTGTTCGCGTATAGCCCGTATCTCGTCGAGGGTGACCTCGCGGGCAAGGACGATGCGGGAGACGCCCTGCCGCTCCCAGAAGCGCACGGCCAGGTGATTGAGCGTGGACATCTGTGTCGAGAGGTGCACGGGCGTTTCGACGCCGGCGTCGCGCAGCAGCATGAGCATTCCTGGGTCGGAGACCATATAGGCGTCGAGGGGAAAGGCGCGCACTTCGTCGATGCAGGCGCGTGCTCCTTCGATGTCGTTTTCGT
>JALOTJ010000075.1 GCA_025457965.1 Spirochaetota bacterium
ATCGCATACCCCGCGGGAACGTAGCCCGCTTCGCCGACCCCCAGCGCCGTCCTGGCGACGAACAACTGACCGAAGTTCTTCGTAAATGCACACGCCGCGCACGCCAGGCTCCACAGCGCGGCCATGATCCCTATGCTCTTCTTCCTGCTCCAGCGGTCGACAAGCACCGAGATCGGGATAGTCAGCACCAGCACCGCCCAGGTGACGGTCGACATGAGCAACGCGCACTCCGTGTCCGAAAGCCCCCAGTCGGCCTTTATGTGCGGAAACAGCGAAGCGATGACATATCGATCTGTGAAATCCAGCATGTAAAGAATGAACAGCAAAACAAAAACGTAGTTGGCATATCCCTTCGACACCTCGAACCGCTTCCCGGAACCGTTTTCCCCCATAGGTCAACCCTCCGTTACCATGTAATTTTACGGAATACGCGATTGCCCGCACCGTCCGCGCAGGCCCTTCCATTCTTCGAGGTCGCGCCTCATCCGCCCTGTTTCTTAACCAGCCCGAGCACCTTCTCGAACGCCCCCAGCGCGGTGTCGATGTCGGCGTCGGTATGCGCCATGCAGGTGAAGGCCCGGTTACCGTACTTGGTGATGATTCCCTCGGCGAGCAGCGCCGCGGCGAAGTTGTCCACCGCCTGCTTGCGGGCCAGCGCGCTCATTATGCCGTCCTTCTCCCGGATATCGACCGCCACCGGCGCCGCGGTCTCGAAATGCACGATGGAGGCGAAATTGTACGCGAAGAACGGGAACCCCATCCGTTCGAATATACCATTCAGGCCCCCGCGCAGGCGGTCGGCGGCCGCTGCGGCCTTCTCCACCGCCTTCTCCTGTTCGATAAACTTCAACGCCCAGTAGCCCGCGCTCGTCGAGATAACGTTGCCGCCCATGGTGCCGGCCACGAAGCAGTGTCCCTTGAAGGGCTGAAGACCCGAGACCAGGCACTCCATGATGTCCCTGCGGCCGCCGAGTCCCCCGGAGGACGGGTACCCGTGCGTGATGATCTTGCCGAAGACCGTGAGGTCGGACCTTACGCCGTAGTAGGCCTGGGCCCCGCCCAGCCCGAGCCTGAAGGCGGTCACCACCTCGTCGAAGACAAGGAGGGACTCGTAGCGGTCGCAGAGCGCGCGCAATTCTCCCGGGAAATCGGGGTGCATGGGCGTCGCCCCCGACTCGCCGCCGAGCGGCTCTATGAACACCGCCGCGATCCCGCCGTCGTCTTTCGCGGACTCGAACGCCTTTTCGAGCGCCGCCGTGTCGTTCGGCGCGACGCAGATAAGCTGCGCGAAACACTCCTCCGGTATTCCGGCCGACTCGAACAGGCCCGAATACGGGATATGCATTTCGTAGACGAACTGGTCGGCCCATCCGTGATACGAGCCGCCGATCTTTACGATCTTCTTTTTCTTGGTGTACACGCGCGCCAGGCGGGCCGCCGCCATATTGGCCTCGCTGCCCGACTGGAAGGCGCGATAGAGATCGACCGACGGGAAATGCCGCTTTACCTCCCGGGCGAGCTTTATCTCGTACTCGGAGGTCCAGCCCGAGCCGATGCCCTCGGTCTCGATCGCCTCGTTGACCTTCTTTACGAGCGGCGGGTAGTTGTGCCCCAGCATGATCGGCCCCGCCATCATGAGATAATCGATGTACTGGTTTCCATCGATATCGTACATCCTGGTCCCCAGCGCTTTCGCGATCGTGACCGGAAACGGGTTTTTATTTACCAGCATGTGCTGGGCGCCGCCCGGGATGCATTCCTTCGCGGTTTCGTACGCCTTTTTGGATTTTGGAGACTTTTTATCGAGCCGCGCCCACACCTTCTCCATCTCCGCGTCCGGAATGGAGTAGATCGGTCCGCTCGTGAGCTCGCGCCTGCGGCGCATTATCTCTTCAAATTCACGGACATTCGTCGTCATGGTTATCCTCCAGATATGGCCTTGCCGCAAGCCGCGCGGCGAGCCTTCAATTCAGTGACACCGCGGTCCCGAACCCCCGCGCCATTCAGCCCATGCAGCGGAAGTGCGGGCAGTCCTGCACGATGAATTCCAGGAGCATGGGCCCTTTGTGCGTCCTCGCTTTTGCGATCGCCGGGGCTATCTCGTCGGGCCTCTCGACCCTGATTCCCTCTATCCCCACTCCCTTCGCGATGGCGGCGAAATTCGCCGTGGGATACTGCGTCATGACGCGGCGCTCGGGAGCCTGAAAATCCATAACGTTGCCAAGGCATGAATTGTTGAGCACCATGAACGTCACGGGGACATCGTACTGTCGCGCCATCTCGAGGGAATAGAGCTGCATCATCAGGCCGCCGTCCCCGCTGAAGCAGAACACCCGCCGGCCCGGATTGAGGATTCCGGCCGCCACCGACGCCGGAGGCGCGTAACCGACGCCCGCGGCCCCGCCGGGCGCGAACACCTGGCCCGCCGCGAGTGACCTGAAATGATGGGTCACCCATATCCGGTTGTTGCCGCCGTCAAGCACCACCAGGTCGTCGGCGGTCGCCATCTCATTGAACTCGTGCACCACCCGCTCGGGGGCGAGCGGCACGTCGTCAGAGCGGCGCACCTCGTCGTCGAAGTATTTCATTTCGGTCTTGAACTTCATCAAATCGGCCGCGCGCTTCCCCGCGTCGTACTTCACCCCTTTCGCCTTCGCGGCGGCGGCGATTTCCAGAAGCGCCAGGCGGGCGTCGGAGGTCACCCCGATCTCGACCGGGTAGGTCCACCCCGCGTTGCGCGGTTCAATGTCGATCTGGATGATCTTCTGCGCGGCCGGTCTGATGAAGTCGGGCGCCAGCATCTTCGTGTTTTCGGGGGCCAGGCAGCTTCCCACAACGAGGAGCACATCGGCCGCGGTAATCTTTTCGTTGGCCGCCTTCTGGCCGATCGCTCCCATGGTGCCCAGCGCCAGGTCGTGCGTTTCCGGGATGGCGCTCTTCCCCATGTAGCTCGTCGCCACGGGAATGCCGAGCAGTTCGGCGAGCGCCCGCAGCTCCGCATGGGCCCGGCCCCGGTGTATGCCCGTGCCCGCTATTATCACAGGGTCCTTCGCGCCGAGGATCATGTCGGCGATCCGCGCGGCATCGGCCGCCGATATGCAGGGCGGCGATGTCGCCAGAAGCCCCGCCAGTGGCCGAAGGGGCGGATTGGCGGCTTCGGGCTCGCACACGGCGTAGGAAACATCGAACTTTATGACGACACAGGCGGGTCCGGGTCTTCCCGTGGTCGCGTGCTTGATGGCGAGCTGGAGCCCGTGGGCGAACTCACTCGCGTTGGAAACGAATGTCGTATATTTCGTCATGGAGCGCATTATCGACACAAGGTCAACGGCGCCGTAATCGCCGCTTGCGTTCTGATAGGGGCCGAACTGGGGCAGCGAATTGTAGTCCGAGATGTCGGTGACGATCACCATGGGCACGCCGCCGAGGAAGCTCTCAACGATGCCGTACCCGCCGCTGGTGGCGATCCACAGCCCCTGCCCCACGAGCACTCCGGGCTTTCCGGTAACACGACCGTGCATGTCCGCCATGCATGCCGCCCCGCCCTCGTGCCGCGCCAGCACGGTTTTAATGGTGTCCTTTCTGTCCGCGAGGGCGTCGAGCAGTATGGGCGTCGCCCCGCCCGGCAGGCCGTAGACGTGGTCTATGCCCGCCTGTTCAAGAATGTCCGCAAAAATCGCTCCTGTCGTTTTCATCGCGCCTTTTCTCCTGTCGTATGATTATAACGGCACACACACCCGCTTCCGTCTAATATCGAATTATCCTGTGCAGCGTGATCATCACCGCGCCCGCCAGCAGGCAGAGCGCGCCGAGCGTCATTATGCCCGAGGTATAGCTGCCCGTCATCGACACCACCGTACCGACGATCACCGGTCCGAGACCTCCGCCTATCATCATGGCCAGCCCGTTGTACAGCCCCACACCGGTCGCCACGCGGTTGCGGGGCAGGATGCGCTGCATGATGGCGAACTCGTTGGAAGGATAGGTCATGTTGACGAAAATGGTCAGGCTGAAGAGCAGCACCGTGACGAGGATCGTCGCGCCGGTGGCCGCGAAATAGGTGAGGCCCGCCGTCACGATAAAGCCGATGCCCGCGATGAGCGCCCGCCGGTTGGTCCGGTCGCCAAGGTACGACCAGAGTATGACGCCGAAAATCGAAAAGACGTAGGGCAGCGACACGACGTACCACAGCTCGGAAAACGGGAGTCCCCGCTCCTGTGTGAAATAGGTGGGCAGCCAGTTAAGGAGCCCGTGCGCGATCGCGTTATTGAGTATGCCCCCCAGCAGCGCGACCCAGAACGGAAGGCTTGACAGGAAGGGCTTCACCTGGCTCCAGAAGCTCCCTCCGGCCGCCGTTTCGTCCCTCTCCATCCCGGCCTCGATGTACGAAACCTCGGACGGCGTTATCCGCGGGTGTTTCCGCGGCGTGTCGTGGATGAAGCGCCATATGAGCGGGAGCGACACGACGAGCCCGATGCCTCCCAGTATCACGAACATAATGCGCCATCCCGCCACGTCGACGATCGGCACCAGGAAAATCGGCCCGAGAATCGAGGCAACGAAAATGCCGACCACATAGATGCCGTTGCCGCGCGAGCGCTCGTTCGCGGGAAACCACTCCTTGGTGAGCGTATTCATCATGGGGAAATGAATCCCTTCGCTCAGGCCCAGAAAGACGCGGGTGATGATAAACGGAACGAACATAAGCCCGAGCACGCCGCCGAGGGCCGTGAAGACTGACCAGAGCACGACGATGCAGAGAAGGCTTTTCCTCGGCCCGAACCTTTCACCGAGAGGGCTGATGAAGATGTTAGCCAGACCGTAGGCGATGTAGAAGATGCTCATCAGCAGGCCGCCGTACTCACCGGTCTGCGCCTTGGTCCAGCCGTAGGTTTCGGCGATCTTCGGCAGGGCGAGATTGATGTTGCCGCGATCGAGATAGCCGATGAAAACGGTGATCATCAGAACGAGCGGGATCTGCCAGCGGACGCGGCCCGTTCCGGCGCCGCCGCCAAACGTGGTGGATGATGATTGCATGGTTCCTCCGAAATCGGCCGGGGACAGGGACGCCGCTTCCCGGAAACGGGATCACCCGTCAGCCGGCCATTGTATTTATTACTTCCAGATAGAACTGATGACAGACACGGAAAGAAGTAGAAAGTTCTACTGCCTACTTTTCCTGCTACACCAGTAACCCGTTTTTGTCAACCATTAATCGCGGGAGAGATCACAAGAAAAAGCGGGGGGGCATCAAATCCCGGAGGCCCCCCTGCCACTGTATCCGGGGGTCGGGCGTATCGTTCGTCCGCAGGCGGGTTTATGGCGAAAAGGGAGCGCCGGTAGGCGATTACGGCGGGGTCTCTCTAGAATATACCAGATTGCATCGGCATTAAGAATACAGGCCCCGCCGGCAAACGGAAGAGGCGCAGTACATTCAGTACATCCGGCACAATTCATGCACCGAACGGAACCGCCGGCGGCAGGGGCGCACACCCACCGCGGCCTTATTTAAATTCGGGCCTGCGCTTCTCCCTCTGCGCCCGAACTCCCTCGCGCGCGTCCTCGCTCATGAAGATCGGGGCTCCGATCTCAAGCTCCGCCTTCATCGCCTCCTCAAGGGATTTACCCTGAATCGCGCGCGAACATCGCACCATGCCGCGGATGGAGCGCGGACCGTTTCCGGCGATGCGCTCGGCCAGCGCCATGGCCTCGTCCATGTAGCGCCCGCGCGGCGCTACGCGGTTGAGGAAGCCCCAGTCGTAAAGCTGACGCGCGGTGAAGTTTTCACCGGTCAGAAGGATTTCAAGGGCCCTCGTCTGCCCCACCTGCATCGGAAGGAACACGTTCGATCCGCCGACGGGCATGATTCCCAGGGTGGTCTCGCGCATCTGGAAAACGGCATCGTCCGACGCCACGCGAAGCTCGCAGCCCATCACGAGCTCGAAACCGCCGGTAATGCAGAGACCGTGCACCGCCGCGATGACGGGCCGGTCCAGCTCCTTGAGCTTGAGCATCGATTTGCCCACCGCATCGGCGTCGGAGATGAGCCATTTCTCGCCTTCGGTCTCGGGAGCGCGCACGCCGGTAAGGATGGGGATCGCCGTGCGCAGGTCCATCCCCGAACAGAAGATATCGGGAAGCGCGGAGTAAAGCACCACCGCGCGGACGGCATCATCACGCCCGCACTCCTCCCACGCCCGGTAGAGGTCGAGAAGCACGTCCGGCCCCAGCGCGTTTTTCGTTTCGGGGACCTCGAGCCCCACTCTGGCGATATGACCCTCTTTTTCAAAAATAACGCCCATATGGTTTTCCTCGCTTTATTGCTGGTCGGCGCGCCGATCGTCCGGATGCCCCGCCGTTACACCTTGAGCTCCGCCAGGTCGCGGTAAAGCTCGAGCGCCTGCGGATTCGCCAGCGCGTCGCGGTTGGTGACGGGCCTGCCCTCTATTATATTCTTCACCGCGAGCTCCACTTTCTTCATGTTGATGGTATAGGGAATGTCGTCTATCGCGATGATTTTGGCCGGAACATGGCGTGGCGTGGTGTTATCCCGGACGGTTTTCCTTATCCGGGCCGCGAGTTCGTCGGTAAGCGTGCGCCCCTCCTTCAGCTTGACGAAGAGCACGACACGCACGTCGTTCTCCCAGGACTGCCCCACCACGAGCGAATCGTGCACCTCCTCGATCGTCTCCACCTGCCGGTAGATTTCGGCCGTTCCGATGCGCACCCCGCCCGGGTTGAGCGTTGCGTCCGACCTTCCATATATCACGACGCCGCCGCTTTCGGTAATCTCGATGAAATCGCCGTGCCGCCACACGCCGGGGTACACGTCGAAGTAGGCCTTATGGTATTTCGATCCGTCCGGATCGTCCCAGAAGTGGATCGGCATGGAGGGAAACGGCGCGGTGCAGACGAGCTCACCCTTTTCGCCTGTAACGGGCTTCCCGTCCTCCCCGAAGGACTCGACCTTCATGCCGAGCCCCCTGCACTGCAGCTCGCCGCGGTAGACCGGACCCATGGGATTTCCAAGCGCGAAACAGCCGTTGATGTCGGTGCCCCCCGAAATGGACGAAAGGCACAGATCGCGCTTTATCTCGCGGTACACATAATCGAAACCGTCCACGGCCAGCGGCGAGCCGGTCGAGAGAAGCGCCTTGAGCGCCGACAGGTCGAAGTCGCGCGCGGGACGCACGTTCTCCTTCTCGATCGCCGCGATGTAGCGCGCGCTGGTGCCGAATATGCTTATCTTCTCCTCCCCGGCCATTTTAAAGAGGGCCGAAGGATTCGGATGAAAGGGCGAGCCGTCGAAGAGCACGATCGTCGCGCCGAGTGAAAGAGAGCACACCAGCCAGTTCCACATCATCCAGCCGCAGGTGGTGAAATAGAAGATTACATCATCGCGCTTGAGGTCGCTGTGCAGGCGCAGCTCCTTCATCTGATGCAGGAGTATGCCGCCAGCCCCCTGCACCATGCACTTCGGCAGGCCCGTCGTGCCGGAGCTGTACATTATATACAGCGGATGCTCGAAAGGAAGCTGTTCGAAGACGATCGGCTCCCGCGACGCCGTGAAATCGGCGTAGTGTACCGCGTGCGGTACGACGGAGATATCGGGCCTTTCGTCCGTGTACGGCACCACCACCACTTTCTCTATGGAGGGCAGGCTTTCAAGTATATGCCGAATCCTGTCGAGCGAATCGACGGTCTTGCCGTTGTAAAAGTACCCGTCGGCGGTGAAGATGAGCCGCGGCCTGATCTGGCCGAAGCGGTCGAGCACCCCTTTTATACCGAAGTCCGGCGAACACGATGACCACAGCGCCCCGATGCTCGCGGCCGCAAGCATGGCGACCGCCGTCTCCGGCATATTGGGCATGAATCCGGCAACGCGGTCGCCGGAGCGGATCCCCATGGCGCGCATGCCCGCGGCACAGCGTTCCACGGCCGAGAAGAGCTCCCCGTAGCTCATCTGCCTGCGCGAGCCGTTTTCGCTCCGGAACACCAGCGCGGTCCGCTCATCGCGATAGCGGAGCAGGTTCTCGGCGAAGTTGAGCGTGGCCCCCGGAAACCATCTCGCTCCGGGCATTTTTTCCCCATCCACCAGGACATCATCGTATCCCCGGGAATGAATGACCTCCATGAAATCCCAGATCGAGCGCCAGAAATCCGGGATATCGTCCGTGGACCACCGGTACAGATCCGCGTAATCGGAAAAATCCCTCCTTCGCGTTTCGTTGACGTACCGCATATAGCGGTACATCTCCGTCGCTCGGATCCTTTCACCGGACGGTTTCCAGATAATCTCCCGCTTTTTCATTCCGAACCTCCCCGCGCGGCGCGCGTTTCAATCGATTCAGCCGGCCGTAGCGGCGGCGTCCATTTATCAGGCACTTCATACCACGCATGGCCGGGAACTTGAGGGCCCACAACAATATCAATTGAATAATATGTTCATATTATTTTATCTAATCATGCAATGGTTGTCAAGCAAATGTATCTCCGTGCGAACGGAGACCGGCGGTATATACTCATCGAATCGGGGGGCGGCACGGCGCTTCCGGTGGGGCGAAATAAACCGGGCAGGTACGGTGACGGTAGTTTTTCGGATTATTCCTTTGTCTGCGGATTCAGCGGGCCCGTTCGCCGTTTCCCGACGGCGCCCGCACGCCTGTCATCCGGTCCGCCGGGAACGTCAGCATCAGGCTGCCAGGCGGGCATTTCCCCGGCTACCGAGGCGAGCTCTTCGTCGAATTTCACCGACCCCTCCTCGTGACGACAGGTAAGCGTGTCGAGATCCTCGTACAGCGCATTTATACGCTCCGCCCGGGAATGCGCCGACCTGGAAAGTGCCGCGATTCGCGTGCCATCACCCGCGCGCGATGCCTCGACCAGCTCGTCGTGCTCGCGCGATGCGGCCGCCTCTTCTTCGGCGATGCGCTTTTCCGTCTCGGCCATCCTGTTTTCCAGGGGCCGCAGTTCCTTCGTGCGGCGCGACTGGATTTCGGAACGCAAGCGGCGCAGATCCTTTTTGTTGGTAACCGGCCCATCCGCCCCTGCCGCCGCGCGCGCGCCAGGCTGCTGGTCCTCATCCTCCCATCCCACCTTTTCCAGAAAGTCCCGGTAGGTCCCCTCGTGCACCCTTACACGGCCGCGCTGGAACGCCACGATCCGCGTGGCGAGCGAGTGGAGGAACATCTCGTTATGCGTCACCATTACGATCGCGCCGTCGAAGTCATCGAGCGCCTCGAGCAGCGCGTCGCACGACTCCATGTCGAGATGGTTGGTGGGCTCGTCGAGCAGGAGCAGGTTCGCCGGTGTGGCGATTATCTTCCCCAGAAGCACCCGGGCCTTTTCGCCGCCCGAGAGTATGCGCACGGGCTTGAGCGCCTCGTCCCCATGGAAGAGCATGGCCCCGCAGATGCTCCGGGCCGTCTGGCGGTCGGCAGAGGCGAGCCCCGAGAGTATCTCCTCCTCGACGGTAAAGGTGGGGCGCAGGTTGATGGTGTTGGTCTGCGCATAGTAACCGGTTTTAAGATGGAGCTGACCGGCAATACCCCCGCCCATCGGGGACAGTTCTCCGGCGAACAATTTCAGCAGGGTGGTCTTGCCCTTGCCGTTTTTCCCGATGACGCAGACACGATCGTGCTTTCCGATCGTGATAGTGAAATCGTCAATGAGATACGGTGTGCCGGCCGAAAATGAAAACGAAAGATCCGACGCGCCCAGCAGGTGACGGCCGGGAAAGGAGGCATAGTTGAACTCAAACTCCAGGGTCTTTATTTTCTCGAGCTTCTTGAGGCGTTCCTTCTTTTCAAGGCTCTTGACGCGGGACTGAACGAGGTTGCCCAGGCGCGCCTTGGCCCTGAAGCGCGAGATGAAGAGCTCCGTCTCCCTGCGCTTCTTCTCGTCGTTCAAACGGGTCTTTTCGTGGATCTCCTCTTCTTTCGCGATCTGTTCGTAGAGCTTGCCGGTGTTCCCCTGTATCTTCCGTATCTTTTTCCGGTGTATGCCCATGGTGTGCGTGGTCACACCGTCCATGAACGAACGGTCGTGGGTGATCAGCATGAGTTCCCCCATCCACTCGTTCAGGAAGCGCGAAAGCCAGCGAATGGACGCGATGTCCAGGTAGTTTGTCGGCTCATCGAGGAGCATCAGGTCCGGCGCCGAGAGGAGGGCCTTCGCCAGGTTGAGCCGCACCTGGAAGCCGCCCGAAAGACCGGCAGGCGCGCGGCCCATATCGTCCGCGCCGAAGCCGAGGCCGGCGAGTATCTTTTCGGCCCGCCAGCGGTCGGCGCGCTCCTCCTCGGGGAGCCCCAGGCAGGCCTCCCCGATCGACGTGGCCTCGGAGAAGGAAAGCTGCTGGCGCACGTGCCCTATGGAGTAGTTTTTCGGAACGGCGATGACGCCCGAGTCCGGATGCTCCTCGCCGATGATAAGCCTGAATAGCGTGGTCTTGCCGTGGCCGTTGCGCCCCGTCAGGCCGACGCGTTCGCGCGGATTTATGGTGAAACCCACCTCGTCGAAGAGGACAACGGTTCCGTACGACTTACTCAGATTTTCGACGCGAAGCATGGCGCTCCCGGGATGAAATTGATGCGGTGGCCCCGTACGGACGGTCCGGGCTCATTCGAAAATAACGGTCTTGTTTCCGTTTACGAAAATCTTGTCTTCAAAAGCGAGTTTGAGCGCTCGCGCAAGCACCACCTTTTCTCCGTCGCGGCCGGCCTGCTGCATATCGTCGACGCTGAAGGTGTGGTCGACCGGAATCACGCTCTGCGCGATGATGGGCCCCTCGTCCAGGCTATGGTTCACGAAATGCGCCGTCGCGCCGATGATCTTCACCCCGCGCTCATAGGCCTGCCGGTAGGGATTCGCCCCGATAAACGCCGGAAGGAATGAATGATGGATGTTGATGATGCGGTTCGGGAAACGGTCGACGAAAGCGTGGCTGAGGATGCGCATGTACCTGGCCAGCACGATGTATTCCGGCGCGAACAGGTCGACCACTTTCAGAATCGCATCCTCGTGCTCCTCGCGGCTCATTCCGTTGTGCGAAACGCAGTGAAAAGGGATCTCGAATTTCTCCGCCAGCTCGCCGAGATCGTTGTGATTGCTCACAACGGCGAGCACGCTCGCGTTCAGCTCGCCGTAGCGGTGGCGCAGCAGCAGGTCTCCGAGACAGTGGTGCTCCCTGGTCGCCATTATAATGACGTCCTTGCGGCGTTTTTCCGAAAGCGTAATCCTCGTATCCTCCGGAAGCGACGCGTGAAGCTCCCCGAGCACCATCTCGCGGTCCAGTTCCCCGGCGAACTCCGTGCGCATAAAGAAGTGCTGCGTCTCGCGGTCCACAAACTCGTGGGTGCTGGTTATATTGAGGCCGCTGCGGAAGAGCACGCCGGTGATCGCATGCACCAGCCCCTTGCGGTCCGCGCAGTCTATGCGGAGTATATGAGTTCTGTTCATAATCGCGTCCAATGGGCAACGTTGTTACAGCAGGCCCGCTTTTCGTCAAGCGAAAAGAAAACTCAGGTGCGCAGCAATCCGCACAAACGCTGGGCCATGGCGGCGGCGTCTTCGGTGGACTGGGCGCGCCGCACCGCGGCATCAAAGAAGATCTCGGCCGAGGGTGGAAACTCGGTGTCGCCGGCGTAGTAGGCAAGCGAGATCCACAGGTTTCCGATACAGCGCACCCGGGCACCCACGTCGCCTTTATCAAATGGATGGCTGTCCAGACGGGCAAGGCGGGAGCGGAGCAGGTCCAGCCCGTCGCCGATCGTTGACGCCAGCGCAACGACGGTACGCGACCGGAATGGCTCCCAGTAGAACTGTCCGCCCGGCAGGTCGCGGAAGGTGAGGAGCGGCCCTCCCGGCGCCGGCGGCGTGACGCAGAGCAGGTAATGAAGAACGAGCAGGCGGTCGACCGGGTGCGCTGGGGTGCCGGTCCCGGCGTCGGTCGCGGTAAATTCCGGCGGAGCGAGCAGGATGTCCCTTCCATATGCCCGAATCAGTATCGTACCGTTCGTTTTCGGAGGATCGAGTCCCAGCAGGTCGCAGCGCTCTCGAAGATCGACCCCGGCCAGCCGTTCCGCCGCCCGTTCGACCGCGATGCGGTCTGCTCTGGACCTGTTGGATTCCACGACGCCCGCCTCAGCCGGAGGGACGGACGACGCGCCGTGAGACCGAGGGGAAAAGGCCGCTGTCGGTGTGCGGCAGAAAGAGCGCGGCCGTGTAATGGTCCATGTAGCGCGGATCCGCGCCGGGATCCATATAGGTCATGCGCCGCGCGATATCGCGCTGAAGCTCCCGATTCTTCGCGGACACCAGGAGACGGTACGATCCGGCAAGTGAGGCGTTGCCGATGTACGCAAAACGCTCGCGCGGCACGTCGGGCAGGAGGCCGATCGCCACGGCGTTTTCGATGTCGAGCGTTTTGCCGAACCCCCCGGCGATGTAAATACGCGATATGTCCTCGTACGATATGCCGATGTTCTCGAGCATGAGCGCCGATGCCGCGTATATCGCCGCCTTGGCGCGCATGATATTCTCGATATCGATTTCGCTCACGCGAAGCGGGGCGCCACCGGCAAGCGTATAAAAGGCCCGTCGTCCTTCGGTGCGGATGCATTCGACCGTCCGATCCCGGTCCATTTTTCCCGCCGCATCGAGCCATCCGGACAGAAAGAGTTCGGCGACCAGGTCGATCATCCCCGAGCCGCAGATGCCGCGCGGTTCGCCGCCTCCGATCACCGAGAACGCCGGCCTGCCGTTCGCCGGGTCCACCTTTACCGTGTTGATCGCTCCCGGGGCCGCGCGCATGCCGCAGTCTATGCCCCCTCCCTCGAACGCCGGCCCCGCCGAACACGCGCAGGTCACGAGAAAGTCCCTGTTGCCGATGACGATCTCCCCGTTCGTCCCCACATCGATGAAGAGCGAGATGTCCTCCGAGTCCGACGCGAGGTCCGTACAGAGAACGCCCGCGGTAATATCGCCCCCTACGTACGAACCGACGCAGGGAGAGAAGATGACCGGCGCTTCAGGGGCGACGTCTATTCCGATCGCCCGCGCCGGGCAGACGGGGACATCGAGCACGGTCGGCGTATAAGGCGCCAGACGAATATGCTCGGGATCCAGCCCGAGAACGAGATGCGTCATGACGGTGTTGCCGGAGATCACGGCAGAGGTGATTCCGCCGGTATCGATGCGCGCGTCTAGCGCCGCCGCGCGAATGAGCCTGTTGATCGTCCCGAGCGAGGCCTGACGAAGCGCCTCCAGCCCGCCCGGGCGTCCCGCGTAGTTGATACGGCTGATTACGTCGAGTCCCATCGGTATCTGTTCGTTATACGCGCTTTTAATGGAAAGAACTTTCCCCGAGCGGGCGGCCGTGAGCGCGACGGCGACGGTGGTGGTGCCGAGGTCGACGGCGATGCCGAAACCGTCGTCCATCGAATGTCCCGGGCGAAGGCGGACCAGGCGGTCTCTCCCGAAAACACCGGTGATATCGGCGCTTACGCGTCCCCCATCGGCGCGTAGCGCACCGGCAAGAGCACGCACCACAGTAATCGGGCAGTCGGCCTCCGCGTCGGGATCCCCGGCCGCCAGCGTTTTCCTGAAGCGACCGAGGTCTGAAAGTGCGTCTTTCCCGAGCGAAGACGGTACCGTACAGCGAATGGTCCGTACCAGCTCTCCGTCCGGGACGACCGGTTCGATGTCATCGCCGGCGGAAACGTTTACACCGCGCACTGAAGCCGCCCGGGAGGATTCCGGGATTTCGATAACGCATTCCGTATCGGTGACATATGAACGACAGGCGGGCACAAGCCCTGCGGCGGCATTTTCGGGAACGATGACGGCAGAGGCGTCGGTCCTCACCCCGCCGGAGGAGACGCGCACCAGGCATCGGCCGCAGGTGCCATTGCCGCCGCAGGGGGAGTCGAGGTCTTCGCCGGCGCGCCGGGCCGCGTCGAGGAGGTCCGTCCCTTCCCCGGCCTCGACCGCGCGGCCCGAGGGCATGAACGTTATGCGCGGCACTAAAGCCTCGTCTTTACGAAGCTCTCGATGTCGGCCGCCTCCTGCGGCCCCACCAGCACCTTCCAGCCGGGAAGCTTCTCCTCGAGCTCGCCGCTTATCTGCGACACGTAGCCGGGAATGACGATTCGCCGGGTGCTGACGCGGTCGGCGAGACCTGACTCGGTGATGAACTTCGAAACGGTCGCCGCCGAAAATTTTCCGGCGGCCCAGGCGGTGAGCACGCTCATGCCCTCGCATTCCGGCACCACGAGCCAGGCGCTGGTGCCGCTGTTCTCGATCTCGCCCGACACCACGAAATAGGTGAGCGAGAAGTTGGTGGTGAGAAATACCGGGGAGTCGGCCTTCGGCTCGCCGATCGGGTAGACGCCCGGCTCCACCTGTATGGGCTTCTGCGGATCGGTGAAGATGTTCAGGCGCAGCGTCATGAGCACCGAGAGCGCGGCGGCGTCAAATTCGGGAAGCACGACGATGCCGCCGTACTTTGTCACCTCGGTGACCGCATGCGCCATGCCGTCCAGGGCATCACCGCTTTCGACCCGGCGAATGAAGGGATACCCCATGGGACGGACGCCGTCACGTATGGCGGCGCGCCGTGCGATCGAGTTCAGCTGAAACGCCTCGCCGACCGAATTCGCGGAGAAATCGAGAATGATGTCGTTGAAACCGGAGTCCCGCACGCGCGCGGCCAGGGCCGCGAGTTCGTCAACGCTCCCTGCGCACAGTGCGAGCGCATGACGGTACTCCTTTGCGGCTTTGAGCAGAGAGTCGACCGAAACGGCCGAAGGAACGCATATGACTGAGCGGAAGCCGGAAAGCGCCGCGGCGGCGCGACCGAGCGCGGAGGCGTCGGCGCTTCGAAGCACCACGGGCACACCCGCAATCTCGCGCGCGCGGAGAGCGCATTTTTCGAAGCGCGCCGCGTCATCGCTTTTCTGCGTGACGGCAATCATATCCACGGCGAACGTCTCGCCGACCCGCTCGAAGCGATAGTCCGCTGTCTTTTCCAGCAGGGCGTCGAGCGCGGCGTCATCGAGCGTGTCATCGATATTCACGGCGATGGCGGTAGGGTTGACGAAGGTCTTCTCGTGGCGGCAGAGCACCGTCTCGCCGCCGAGCGGGAGTTTTCTGGCGTCGCCCAGGATTACGGTGCGCACCGGGGGTTCGCCCGCCGCTCCCAGTATCCGTATGGCCTCGTCGGAGGCG
>JALOTJ010000150.1 GCA_025457965.1 Spirochaetota bacterium
CAGATGCTCTGCCGGGTTAATCCGTCTTCGGGCACCGTAAAATCCCCCGGCCTGCTCTCGCGATATACACCCGCCGCAAACGCGCCCCAGACGCCCGCCGAAATAACCCCCCCGGCCCGTCCCTCGCCGAGTGAAATCGCCCCCTTCCTGTTTCCGACCCATACGGCCGTCACCATGTCGGCGGTGTAGCCGAGGAACCACGCATCACTGTAATTGGAGCTCGTACCTGTTTTGCCCGAGACCGGGAAGGAAAACTTGCGCGACTTCATCACGTGCTCTGCCGTCCCCCCCTGCTCAAAAACACCCTTCAGCATGGACACGGTAACCGCGCAGGCAGCCGGGTCAATAATTTTCCCGAGCCTTTCGCGTTTTTCCCTGACCGCCGATATAACCTCTTCCTCGTTGTTCCATACGATGTTCCCGTTGTAATCCTTGACATAGCGTACGCCGTAGGGGCGGATAAAGTTACCGCCGTTCACCAGGAGGGCGTGGAGCGTGCAGTTCTCGAGCGGCGAAAGCTCGTAAGCGCCGAGCGCGATCGAGGGGGTTTTCATGAACCGCTGGGAGAGCTCTCCTTCGGAAAGGTCGAGGCCTTGTCTGATAATTCGGAAAACCGTGCCGTAGCCCGTTTTTTCGATCACCTTGACTGCGACGATATTGATCGATTTTGCCAGCGCGTCGCGCACCGTAACAGGTCCGAGATACTTGCCGTCGTAATTCCGCGGCGCATAGTTTTTCCCAAAGACCGTTTTTTCATCTATGATTATGCTCGAAGGAGTGATATCGCGCGCCTCGATGGCCGCGACGTAGATGATGGGCTTGAACGACGAACCCGGCTGGCGGCGGATCTGTGTAACATGGTCCATCTGGTTCTGGCTCGAAAAGCTGTATCCGCCCACATGCGTCAGGATCTCTCCCGTATACGGATCAAGCGATACGAGGGCCCCCTCGATACTGCTGGCGTTGTCCCTCTCGGCCTCGGCCTTTTTGCTTCCCTTGAATTTTTCCGCGCGGCGCAGGTGATATTCACGCTGGGAGAGCACCCCCTCCTGCAACGCCTTCTGGGCGATGTCCTGTTTCGCGGCATCTATGGTCGTATAAACCGTAAGCCCTCCCCGCTTCACGACGTCCTCGCCGAACTTCGCCGCCAGTTCCCTGCGGATCAGCTCGTTGAACATGGGCGCGCGATTGACCCGGTAGGTGCTCATGATGAAGCTTCCGATGAGCGAGGACGTCGCTTTTCCTTCCGCGTCGAATACGACGTCCCATTTATCAAGAAATCGCCTGAATTGCGCTTCGGCAACCTCCTGTTTCAGATACCCGGCGTCCACGAGCGACTTCATTATCCGCCTGGTTTTATTAACCGAATTGTTGAGATTCGATATCGGCGAATAATATAATGGATTCGAGATGACGCCGACGATCATGGCGCACTCGGTTTCGTTGAGTTCGCGCACAGATATCCCGAAAAACATTTTCGCCGTAGACTCCACCCCGTAGGCGCCGTTGCCGAAGTAAATGAGATTGAGATACATTGAAAGTATGTCCTGCTTGTCATAGCGCTTCTCGATTTCCAACGCGCAGAACGCCTCGTATATTTTTCTTTTCAGGCGTCGTTCCATGTCGGTAAAGAGCACCTTAGCAAGCTGCTGGGTGATGGTGCTCCCCCCCTGCACCACCCGGAGGCGCGTCAGATTGACCGCGAAGGCGCGCAGTATTCCCTGATAGCTTATCCCCCTGTGACGGTAGAAATCCCTGTCCTCGCTCGCCATCACCGCATTTACCAGCATTCTGGGCATATACGAGTACGGGACGATTTCGCGCTTCTGCTCGAAGAACTCGCCGATGATCTCGTCGTTGCGGTCGTAGATGCGGGTCGGGATATCGACCACTTTCGCCTTGAGATCGATATCGGCCGAGCGGTACGCGTAACCCTCGCGGAGCTCCTCGGTATGGTCGATCAGCCTCTTGTATCTGAAGAGACGGTCGAGCGCTTTTTCGCGGTCGCTGAGCCAGCCAAGGTAGACCACACCGGTATAGGCGGCAAGCAACACCATAACGAGCAGTGGGATGTATATGAACACCAGTTTTTTGTGCTCGAATATCCATCGAATCACATCGCCGGCTATTTCAAAAAATTGTCTCATTTTATCACCGTGGTGTCGCAATGTTTCCCCGGCTGCCGTACACCGGCATCGGGCTTTCCCGCTTCATGGTAGCGCCTGCCCGACAGCTGGCCGCACGCGCCGTCAATGTCCTTCCCCGAGCTCTTCCGGACAGAGACGGGAACATTCATGATCTCAAGCTCCTTGACAAATCGCTCCATCTCGTCATCCGTCGGCAACTCCATTCCATGGTCTCCCCGGTTAAGCGGGATAAGATTGAGCTTAATCCATCCCTGGCGAAACATCTTTTTCAGCCGGCGCGCGTCCTCCGGAGAGATATTGTCCTTCCGCATGATGTATTCCAGGGTCAGCCTGTTGCGTGAGACCGGGAATTTCTTCTCGAGCAGGGCGGCCACGGTTTCGATCGGGTATTTCTTTTCCACCGGCATGTATCGGGCTCGCTTGGCGGGATCGGCATCGTTCAGCGATATGGCCAGGTTGTATGGCCGTTTTTCGTCGATGAAGCGCTCGATGCCCGGCAGAATACCGCAGGTGGAGATGGTGATCTTTCTCACCGAAAGATGAAAACCGTAACTGTAGTTCATGATGTCGGCGGCGGTGAGAACGTTCTCGTAATTGAGGAAGGGCTCGCCCATTCCCATAAAGACCACATTGTTGTTGCGAACTCCCGAAAGGCGCCGCACATGGCAGAGCTGGTCGAGGATCTCCGCCGGCTCGAGGTTGCGCCGGAAGCCTATGCGCGCCGTCTGGCAGAAGCCGCATCCCATCGGGCAGCCCACCTGTGACGAAACGCACACGGTGAGCCGTCCCTCGTCGGTGCCGTCCCTGCGAATGAGGACCGACTCGATAAAGTGCCCGTCGCGCGTTTTGAAAAGATATTTCTCCGTGCCGTCAAGGGCCGAAACGAGCCGGTCGTCCAGCACCAGCGAGGAAAGATCGTAGCGTTCATCGAGCGCCTGCCTGAGCTCTTTCGAAAAATTGGTCATGTCGTGGAACGATTCCACGTTCTTCTCGTAGAGCCAGTTGAACAGCTGCCTGGCGCGATAGGGTTTTTCCCCCAGGGAAAGAAAGAGCCCCTCGACATCGTCGATTGCGAGAGTTTTAATGAATGCTTTGCTCATTTCGGGCATATCGTTTCAAGGCGGCTCGATGAAGATATTGTGTATACTATGCGCCGGGAGGGTGTTACAACCACTTTTTCCCTGCCGCATATCATATTTTTAAGTGTATATAAATATATAATTTATGATTGACATGTGCCACTATTTATATTTTCGTGCTATTAACAATTTTATCGGCGCTGTCAGAAGGCTTTAAGCTCACGCATCGCCTCCCCTCATGGGGCCGGTGCTTCCGCCCGGGTTTCCTGAATATCGCCGGCCGGCACCAGCAGACAGTTTCGGAGGCATTATCGCATGAACTACCTCAGACTCGCGGTCATTATGCTCTTCATCACGATGGCCCTGCACGCGCAGGAGGCAACGCCCGAAGGCAAGGCCGAAAAGGCCAAAATCGACGAGGGAAAAGTCTTCGTGTCCAAGGAGATCATCGTCAAGGACAAAAAGGAACAGCCCGGCGTGGTCTCGATCATCAGCGACAAAGAGGTCAAAAACTCAACAAAAACCGATCTCATAAACGTCATCAATCAGAACGTGCCGAGCTTCTACACGGGCAACAACCGGGTGATGGGCTTCGGCGTGGCCTCAAGCGGCGCGGCGGTCATGTCCATCCGCGGCGTGGGCAAGTCGGGCTGGGGCCCCACCACCGGCGTCCCCTTTCTCATCAACGGACTGGACACCACGACGTCCATCATGGGGCATCCGATCGCCGACCTCTTCGCGATGAAGAACATCGACCGTGTCGAGGTTCTGCACGGACCGCAGCCGGTACTCTACGGCTCGGGGGCGCTGGGCGGCGTAGTGAATGTCATCACGAAGCGCCAGGAACACGACGGATATCGCACGGAGCTTTCCGGCTCTTACGGGAGCTACAATTCGACCGATGATTACATCTTTCATCAGGGCAAGATGGGGGTCTTCGACTACGGTGTCTCATACAACTTCCAGCGGACCGACGGCCACCGCGAACAGACCGCGCCGAACGGAAAGGAAGTGGACTCCGAATATATGAACCACAACGGCACGGCCCGTTTCGGTTTCGAGCTCGGAAAGAACTGGTATGCCGGGGTGAACGCCTTCATGATGAAGCAGGAGATCCACGATCCCGGTCCCGACGGAGCACCGAGCAATACACTGGAGTATTTCGATATCCTCCGCCGGGGCGCGTCACTCAATGTGCTCAATACCTATGACAAGATCGATGGT
>JALOTJ010000151.1 GCA_025457965.1 Spirochaetota bacterium
TCCCGACTTCAAGTTTAACGACGGTCTCTTCAGCGGTTACGATGCCGGAAAGAAGAGTTATGACAATAAATCATGGGCGTACCAGCTTGACGACAAAGGGATACCGAAACAGGACAGGACCCTGAAGGACCCGAATTGCGTCTACCAGCTCATGAAGAAGCATTATGCCCGCTATACCCCGGAGAAGGTCGAGCAGTCGACCGGTTGTCCGAAGGAAACCTTCCTGAAGGTTGCCGATCTGTTCACATCCACCCATAAACCCGACAGGGTGGCGACCATCATGTATGCGATGGGTACCACGCAGCACACCGTTGGCACTCAGAACGTACGCATTTACGGGGTCATCCAGCTCCTCATGGGGAACATGGGTCTTGCCGGCGGCGGCATCAACGCGCTGCGCGGCGAATCCAATGTCCAGGGATCGACAGACGCCGGATTGCTCTGGCATATTCTGCCGGGTTATCTGCCCGCTCCCGTCGCGAAAAAGCATCCCAATCTTGAAGCTTACGTTAAGGCGACCACGCCCAAGACCAATGACCCGCGAAGTATCAACTGGTGGTCGAACAGGCCCAAGTATCTCATCAGCATGCTCAAGGCCTGGTACGGCGACGCGGCGACCAAGGAGAACGATTTTTGCTTCCGGCGGGCCGAACGCGAATCGTACGGCGAAAGGCATGGAGAAACTCGACTGGCTGGTGGCCGTGGACCTGTGGGAAACCGACTCATCGATTTTCTGGAAACGTCCCGGTGCCAATCCCGCGCAGATAAAGACCGAGGTATTTCTGCTGCCCGCGGCCGCGTCCTTCGAAAAAGAAGGAAGCGTGTCCAACTCGGGCCGCTGGGCCCAGTGGCGCTACAAAGCGCAGAATCCTCCCGGAGTGGCCAAGAGCGATCTCGACATGCTCGACCTGATTTACCGCGAACTGAAGAGCCTCTATCAGAAGGAGGGCGGCAAATTCGCCGATCCCATCCTCAAGCTCGTCTGGAATTACACCGAGCCGGGAGAGCACGAGGCCAGTCCGCACCTGGTGGCAAAGGAGATCAACGGCTACGATTATAAAACGAAAAAGCAGATGATGACCTTCATGGATCTCAAGGACGACGGTTCGACCGCCTGCGGCGACTGGATTTACAACGGCAGCTACACCGAGAAGGGCAATATGATGGCCCGTCGCGGGCCCAAGGACGCCTCCAACAAGATAGGAATGTTTCCGGAGTGGTCCTGGTGCTGGCCGGTCAACCGCCGCATCATCTATAACCGCGCCGCCGTCAACCGCAAGGGGGAACCCTGGGATAAAAAGCGCTGGGTGGTAAAATGGACCGGAAGCGCCTGGAAGGGCGACGTCGTCGACGGCGGACCGAAGTTCGGCCCCGACGCCAAGAATCCATTTATTATGAACGCCGAGGGCGTGGGCAAGCTGTTCTCGAAGGACCTGGCCGACGGACCGTTTCCCGAGCATTACGAGCCGATGGAAACGCTGGTGGCGAACCTGTTCAGCTCGCAGAAGCTCAATCCGGCCGTGCAGATACATGACACACTGGTGGGCGATTTTAACGATGCGGCCCGCTATCCGTATATCGCCACCTCGTACCGCGTTGTGGAACACTGGCAGGCCGGCGCCATGACCCGAAACCTTCCGTGGCTCGCCGAGCTGGTTCCGGATATGTTTTGCGAAATCAGCCCGTCGCTCGCGAAAGCAAAGGGCGTCAAAAACGGCGACAAGGTTCGGATTTTCAACTCGCGCGGAACCATCTCCGCCTATGCGCTGGTGACCGAGAGGGTGCAGCCGCTCAAAGTGCAGGGGAGAATGGTGGAGATGGTCGGCATGATCTGGCACTTCGGACACGGATGCGGCGTATCCGGCGACAGCTGTAACCAGCTCACGCCGAGCATCGGGGACGCCAATACCGGCATTCCCGAGTTCAAGGCATTTCTGGTAGACATCAGGAAGGAGGCATAAGTCATGTCAGATAAAGCGTTCTTGGTTGACACAACTAAATGTTCCGGATGCAGATCCTGCCAGGTTGCCTGTAAACAGTGGAACAATCTTGCCGCCGAGAAGACCGAATTCTTCGCCGGTCCGGAACTGACGAATCCGAAAGAGCTTTCGGCGATTACCTGGAACCACGTTAAGTTTTTCGATGTCGACCGGTCCAACCCGGACCGTCCGATCTGGACCATCATGCACAAGAAGTGCTATCACTGCGAAGTGGCCAACTGCCTGCGCGTGTGTCCCGAGAAGGCGATCTACAAGAAGGACGGCTGGACATTGATCGACCAGGAGAAGTGCATCGGCTGCGGTGCTTGCGTGAACGAGTGCATATACCTCGTGCCGCAGGTGAGTGATGTGGATCACAAGTCGCACAAATGCCACGCCTGCGTGATCAATCCTCGGGAGATTCCCGCTTGCGCATTCGCCTGTCCCACCGGCGCGCTTACCTATGACTACCGGTTAAACATCGTCAAGAGGGCCGAAAAACGCCTGGAGGAGGTGAAGAAGGACTTCCCCAATGCGAGCATTTACGGCAGGGAACAGTTTGAGGGCCTGAAGGTCATCACCATACTCAGGGACCGTCCGGAGAAGTACGGTCTGGCACTCGATCCCAAACCCATCGATCTGGTCAAGGCCGAATCGATTCGAGAGACGTATAAAATGCTCGCCTCCTTCAGCCTGGGCCTTCCCTCGCTCAAGAGGCTGGCCTACCGTATGGCGAAATCCGCGGTCGAGAAGGACCAGCGGCGGGCGTAGTTTTATCATCAGATCGTATCGTAAGGAGAAGGCGATGGAATAATTCATCGCCTTCTCCATTTGTCGCGGCGCTAAAAAGATTATTTGACAAAAAGCCGTCCGCACCGATTAATAGTGGCTCGTCGCGCGGGCCCGCTGCTCCGGGCGAGGCGTGGATTTTCAGGTACAGGAGATCGCAATGAAAAGGCTGGTGGTCGTTCTCGTGCTTCTGGCGCCCTTTACGCTGTCGTGCAGCTACTTCTTCAAGCAGACGCTGAACGTCAAGGAGGTGGTCGCGAAAAAGGAGGAGATGGACAGGTTTGACAATCCGGCCTATAGATTCCTCGCCACAAAAGACCTCGCGGAGAAACGCGTGCAGGTCAGGAACGTGACGATCAAGGACGTTATCGTTTCGGGTAATATCGATTACGAGTTCTGCGTGCTGGTCAGTGTGCCGTATGAAAAAGGAACCATCGATTGCTATATCTACTCGCGCGAACTGAAAACGGTTTCGCTCCTCGTAAAGGGCAAGACGAAAATAGACGTCATCGGCGATTTCGGGCGGTTTTTTACACTGCTCGACGATGCGTACACCAAGATTGAGATCATCAATGCCGACATAACCATACTGAAGGAGAAATAGATCGCCATGGAGTCGTTTGTTCAGAAGCTTTTCGCGGAGAGGATCGGTGGAGCGCAGTTCGGGAAAGAAGACAAGATATACAAGTTTGAAAAGATAAAGCGTGCAAAGCGCGAGGCAGTGAGCAAGAATCCGGGGGTTGATCTTATCGATCTGGGCGTCGGCGAGCCCGACGAGAAGGCTTTCGACCTGGTCATCGAAACGCTCCGCGGGGAGGCCGATAAACATGAGAACCGCGGTTATTCGGACAACGGCATCGATGAATTCAAGGCCGCCGCCGCGGGCTATCTGAAAAAGGTTTTCGGGGTGGATGGCATATCGCACGAGCGCGAGATAAATCACTCGATCGGATCGAAACCCGCCCTGGCGATGATGCCGGCGGCGTTCATCAATCCCGGAGACGTGACGCTCATGACCGTTCCGGGATATCCCGTCGCGGGTACGCACACTCAGTGGTACGGCGGACAGGTCTACAATATCCCGCTTAAGAAGGAAAACGGTTTTCTTCCCGACCTCGGGTCCATTCCTGCCGACATCAGGAAACGGGCCAAGGTACTGGTCATCAACTATCCGAATAACCCCACCGGCGCCCGGGCGAGCGAATCGTTTTATAAAGACGTAATAGAGTTCGCGCTGAAGAACGGCATTGTGGTGGTGCAGGACGCGGCGTACGCGGCGCTAGCGTATAACGGAGATCCGCTATCCTTCCTGAGCGTCCCCGGGGCGAAGGAAGTCGGTGTCGAGATACATTCCCTGTCCAAGTCCTACAATATGACCGGATGGAGGATGGCGTTTGTCGCGGGGAACGAAAAAATCGTGAAGGCCTTCGCCACCGTTAAAGACAATTACGATTCGGGCCAGTTCAAGGCCATCCAGTGGGCGGCCATACGGGCCCTCGAGCACCCGGAGCTGACCGATCGCATCAAAACGAAATACGAGCGCCGCCTGAGGGAGCTCGTGCGCGTTCTTTCAGGCATCGGATTCAACGCGGAGATGCCCGGGGGAACCTTTTATCTGTATGTTCAGAGCCCGAGAGGCCTTAAAAACGGGGTGGAGTTCCCGACCGCGGAGGATTTTTCGCAGTATCTCATCAGGGAGAAATTGATATCCACCGTGCCCTGGGACGATGTGGGGCATTTTCTGCGCTTCTCGGCTACTTTTGAAGCGCCTTCTATCCAGGGTGAGGCGCTTATCCTCAAAGAGATTGAAAAAAGATTTAGTGATTTACAACTGGTGTTCTGACGTTCTATAGTGGGATTGTGTGTAATCGGGAATCAAAGAGTATCGTCCACCCGCGGCGGGTGCGGATCGGTATTACGATTATGAAAAAATAATTATTAATAAACGGCCCGGCCGCATGATGTCGATATTCCGGGAAGCCCGATTTTACGGGCGGTAGGGAACCGGAGTATTCAGGATGCGGGCCGGTCGGGAGAGTCCGGTTGCTCGGCGGAATGACTGTTTCCAGAAAGACCATGATTATCGCGGGCCTCGCGGCGGTGGCGATTGC
>JALOTJ010000076.1 GCA_025457965.1 Spirochaetota bacterium
GGGGTATGCGATGATCTCGGCGTATTTTCCCGAGGAAAAGCGTTCCACGATGAACGGAATCTGGAACGCCGCCTACCCGCTCGGCGCGGCACTCGGCATCGTACTGGGCGGAATAATAGCCGAAAAATTCGGATGGCGCCATGCATTCGGTGTGGTCGCGATACCGGGACTTATAGTGGCGCTTCTTTTTTTCCGGGTGCGGGATTACCGCACCATCGATCTGGTGAGGGAACCTTCGACAGAAGCAGCCAGCGGCGCGGCAAGGATGAAGGCGGCGGATGTGATAAAGACCATAGCGAAAACGCCCTCGCTGCTTTTCACCTATTTCGGCTATGCGGGCAACATGTTTTTCACGGTGGGTCTCATTACATGGCTCCCCACCTATTACAACAGGATCGACGGCCTGACCATGGACAAGGCGGGTCCCAAGGCCTCCGTCATCATGCTCATGGCGATGGTGGGAGGGCCCCTGGGCGGATTCCTGACCGACTGGTTAAGGAAAAATATTATAGTCCAGAGCCTGCTCGGCTCATCGCTCGGGCCGATCTTTATCGGGGTTATTTCCGATCGTTACGACCTGGTAACCGCCTTCAAGCTGCTGCCTGTCTTCGCGGCCACAAGCGGGGTACTCTTCCTCGCCGGGTCATTTTTTTACGAGCGAGACGTAAAAAGGGTGGATAAGATAGTGCTGTTGGAAGAGAAGTGAGAATAGCCGTACGGTTCTGCAGCGGTTGCAGGCCGCGCGCCGATCGAAACGCCGTCGCGGCGTTTATTAAAAGCCGGATCGACGGGCCTCACGAGCTCGTCGGTCCGTCGTGCATTAATGAGGACATTGTCGTGATCGTAAAGGGATGCGACGCCGCGTGTGACGACGATAAAGTGTTTACGGGGAGCGGCGTGCGGTATATATACGGCATGGAGGACGCCCGCGTGTTCATTCGCGAAATTTCGGAGGAGAGTAAATGAAGGGCTTTTACGGAAGGATTCTCGTCATCGATTTGAGCGCCAGGACGTTTGCGATTGAATCGCTTCCGGACAGGGTATACGCACTCTACTCGGGGGGAAAGGGCCTCGCCAGCTGGCTGCTCTACCGGAACAATCCGCCCGGCGTCGACCCGCTTTCCCCGGAAAACCGGATAATCTTCGCGACCGGTCCCGCTACCGGTACGGCGGTCTGGGGCGGCTGCCGTTACGGGGTCTTCACGAAATCACCGCAGACCGGCCTTTACTCGGAATCCTATTCGGGCGGCAAGGCGCCCGAGGCGGTCGACGCCGCGGGGTTCGACGCGGTTATACTTGCCGGGAGAAGCGAGACCCCCGTGGTGCTGGTCGTCAGCCCCGAGGGAGCGGCCTTTTACGACGCGGGCGACCTGTGGGGCGCCGAAACCTACACGGCCGAAGACGAGGCGGTGAAGCGCTTCGGCGCCGCGAACGGGGAATATAAATCAAGGGGGGCGGTGGTGATAGGCCCCGCCGCGGAAAACCTTGTGCGCTTTTCGGTCATAGAAAACGACTACTGGCGGTCGGCCGGCCGCACCGGTCCCGGCGCGGTGATGGGTTCCAAGCGCGTAAAGGCGATCGTCTTCCAGGGTGACCGCAGGCGCACGCTCGCTGACCCCGAAGGCGCGGCCGCGTACGCAAAAGAGACCTTCCTGCGTACGAAGGACAGCACGGTGGCCCTTTCGTACAAAGCCACGGGTACAAGCAAGCAGGTGAAGGCGGCGAACGCGATCAACGCCTTTCCCGCGCGCTACTGGTCGCTGGGCAGGGTGGACCACTGGGACGCTATCAGCGCGGACGCGCTGCATGCCCGCTGCGAGGTGAGGCCGCGGGCATGCGCGAAGTGTTATATGGCCTGCGGCAGGATGACCACCATAAAGGAGGGACGGCATGCGGGCCTGCGAGTTGAGGGCCCGGAGTATGAAACGATCTTCGCCTTCGGGGGGCTCTGCATGGTCACGAGCATCGAGGAGATCGCCTGGCTTAACGACCTGTGCGATCGCCTTGGAATAGACACCATGAGCTGCGGCAATCTCTGCGGATTCACCATCGAGGCGGTGCGCGCGGGCAGGGTGGATTTCGGTATCGATTACGGCGACGTCGACGGCATCGCCCGTCTAATACGAATGATCGCGGCGCGCGAAGGCATCGGTGACGTGCTGGCCGAGGGGATCAGGCACGCCGCGAGGGAATGGGGCATGGAAGACCGCGCGGTTCACGTCAAGGGGCTCGAGCCGGCCGGTTACGAGCCGCGCGTCCTCAAGGGGATGGGCCTTGGCTATGCGGTGTCCGACCGGGGGGCCTGCCACCTGCGCGCGACCTTCTACAAGCCCGAGATGTCGGGCGTCATCCCGCCGGAACAGGTGGAACACAAGGCCGAACTCTTCGTGGATTACGAGGACCGGCTCACGCTGATGGACACCTTCATATTCTGCCGGTTTTACCGCGATTTTTACCAGTGGGACGAGCTAGCCGAAATAAGCGCGCTCCTGACCGGTGAAGCGGAGGATACGGATTCGCTCCGAAGGCGCGCGGCCGCCGTCTCCGACCTGGTGCGTCGCTTCAATATACGCGAGGGACTGCGCGCCGAGGACGATACGCTTCCCCGGTGGATACTCAAGAATCCCCTCCCCGGGGGGGAGCGCATCACCGGGGAAGAACTGCTCTTCATGAGGGCCGAGTATTACCGCTTCAGGAACTGGGACGCCGAGGGGCGGCCGAAAAGCCCTCCGGAGCCTGTATGACCGCACGCGATTTCAAATCATCGCCGCGCCCGGCGCGCGGCATCGGAGTACGCGGATTGCGGCCGGGAGGGGTGCGGTGAAAAAGAAGACGAAGAACCTGCTGCGCATAAGCGAGCTCGCGGAACGCTCGGGCGTCTCGGTTTCGACCATAAAGCACTATGTCAACGAGGGGCTTGTCCCACACGCGCTCAAAACCGGCAGGAACATGGCCTATTACGATGTCTCCTGCGTGGAGCGGATCAGGCAGATTAAAAAGATACAGAAGGAGCGTTTTCTGCCGCTCGATGTGATCAAGCGGGTTATCTCCTCCGGGGACTCGTTCGGCGAGGAACTTGAAATCGGCAAGGCCATACTCAAGACACACCGCAGGGCGGCGGGGGAGCGGCCGGTAGGCGAGGCCCAGATAGAACAGCGAACGGGGTATCCGCTGGAGAAGATCGCCCTGCTGGAGCGGGAGGGGCTCGTCATTCCGGAAACGAAAGACGGCATGAAACTCTATGATCCGCTGGATGTAATGATTATCGAGGTCATGAAGCGCCGCGAGGATTCCGGGGTCCCGATGGATTATTCGGTCGCCACCATCAACCTCTACCGCGACGCGTTGCGCACCGCCGTGGCCGGGGACATAAGGCTCTTCGCGAGGAACCTGCTGGGCGACATACCCACGCAGACCGCCATTCGCTTTATGACCGAGTCCGACGACCTGCTCGACAGCTTCATGGTGCTATACCGCCAGAAGATGCTCAGGACCCTGAGCGCCGAGGCGATACGCGGGCTTAACGAAATCCCCGACAAGCTGGCCCGTATCTCCTTCCTGCCCATCGAGGGGCGCGAGCTGAAAAAACCCGTGCCGGGGATGCCGGTGATGGAAATCGTGTACGCCTTCTGTACCGGCGATTATGATTCCGTGATCGACCTGGCGGAGAAGGTTGAACTCCCCCGCGAGGTCGACCCGGCCGCACTCGGCATCCTCGCCCGTCTCCTCAAGGGTGAAACCGCGGCCGCCTTCGCGCTCCTCGAGCGGAACATTCCCGGGCCCACGCACCGCGTGTTCGACAACGCGGTGGCCGCTCTCGCCTGCATCTTCGCCATCGGCGAGGCGTCGGGTTTCTCCCGGCCCATATATCTTTCCAAAAGGGCCTTCGCCTACCTGGGCCGTGTCGAGGTCGCGCGCGAGCGGAACCGGACGATCCGCATGCTCGCGGACTACGTCTGCGGCGCGGTCTACACCATCCTTCCCGATGTGTTCGCCGTCTTCGACAGGGGCGTGAAAATACTGGCGGCGCTCGATGAAAAGCTCTCGAGCGGAAGGATGCGTGTTCCGTATCTTCCGGACTGGCTCGTCCGGACGCTGGAATACGAGATATTCCCGGCCATGGAGGTCCGGGTAAACCGGTTCCTCGCCGAGGCGCTACTGCAGCGCGGAGACACCGCCGGCGCCGGGGCGCGGTTGAAAAAAATCGCGGCGATCGCGCATCCTGACGACGAGCACGCGGCGTGGGCGAGGATGAGGCTGCTTGAAATAGGGGAGATGCCCGGGCGTACGTGACGCTGGGGCGTTCCGGCGCATGGACAGCATGGCCGTGGTTATTGCTTTATAAATGGATGGACGATGGCGCATGACAAAGGCGGGCACGATGGCCCGCCTTTATCACGTGAGTGAATGAGTCAGGCCTTATTTAGCCAGGTCGGCGATGCCAAGCTCCCTGAGTTTCTCTTTGGTCGGCCCGCCGCTGGATACGTCCCAGCCGGCGAGTTCGCAGAATTCCGCCGTGAGCTTCCCCATGTCGAGCGTCACGCCCTTTATCGGGCCCTTCTTGACGGGCTCGGCGCCGGCCGCGCGCGGATGGAGCTTCGAATCCTCCGGGGTGACCCCCTCGCGGAGGTTGAACGCCTTGCGAAGGTTGAAGATCCGCTCGCCCGCCCTGATGTAGTCGTCGGCGGAGAGGTTCCATCCGGTGACCGCGTTCAGGTACTCCACCACGGGAAGCGGTCCGGTGAGCACGCCGAACTGGCAGAGGCCCGCGCCGTTGAAGAGGTTGGTGTACCAGGCCGTTCCGAGGCACAGGGCCAGGTTTTTCATCTCCTTTCCAGTGGCGCGGCCGATCATCTTCTTGACCGCCGGGAAGCGGCTCTTCGTTTTATACAGCGGCCCGTAGAGATACGAGGAGACGGTATGGCGTCCGGGGGTGGGTTCCATCTGGTAGATGATGCCGAAGCCCGGATCGAGCCGCGAGTCGTGCATCGGAAGCTCCTGCCCCCCGGTGTGGATGGCGAACTTTTCCGAACCCTTGCCGATCTTTTTCGCCGCCACCTTTACGCCGTCGGCGAGGATGTTCCCTATCTTTTCGCGTTTTATTATCATCTCCGTAAGCTTCAGAATCTCGGCCGATTTTCCCCAGCCGAGTTTAAGGCCCCCGGTCTGCTTTTCGTCGATGATTCCCTTCTCGAAGCACTCGATGGCGAAGGCCACCGCGCCGCCGGCGGAGATGGTGTCGATCCCCTCGCGGTTGCAGAGCTCGTTGATCTCGAAGAGCGTGTCCAGGTCATCCTGAAGAAGAAGCCCCCCGAACGAACACAGCGTCTCGTACTCGGGCTTGTGTCCCTCGGTGCCCCCGTAGCGGCCTTTCTTTATATCGATTATGCCGCCGCACGCCAGCGGGCAGGCCTGACAGCCGTACTTTTTCTTCTGGTGGGCAATGATGCTCTCGTCGGAGAGCTTGTAGGCGCCGGGATAATCAACGTATCCCACGCCCGTCCAGTTCTTGATCGGGGAGTCGCCCGTCAGCGCGGAATATACGGTCAGCCCGCTCGTTCCGTATTTCTTGTACAGCTCGCGGACGGTGGACGGCTGGCTGGGAACCGCTATGCCGGTACGCGCGATTACCTGGCTGACGTAGTTGATGATCGCCACGGTGACGGTATCCATCGGATTTACAAACTTATATGCCTTGAGAAACTTTTTGCTGATCGCCTTCATCTTTTCCGGATCGGCCACGGAAATTTTCGCCGAACCTTTCAGGGCCAGGGCCTTCAGGTTTTTACTGCCCATCACCGCGCCGAGGCCGGAACGCGCCGCGATGCGCCCGCCGTCGGTCACCACGCCCGAGATAAGGGAAAGCTTTTCGCCGGCTTTGCCGATGCAGGCCACCTGGACCTTCTTTTCCTTCAGCTCGGCGCGAATGAGCTCCTCGGTCTCGACCGTATCTTTGCCCCAGATCTTTTTGGCGTCCTTTATCTGGACCTTGCCGTCATTGATGTAGACGTACACCGGCTTTTTGGCCTTGCCGGTGAAGAAGACCGCGTCATACCCGGCACGCTTGATCTCAATGGAGAAAAATCCCCCCGAATTCGCGTCGCCCCATCCGCCCGTGAGCGGAGACTTGCCCACAACCATGAAGCGCCCGGAAAAATATGCCCCCGTTCCCGTTAGGATACCCGAGCAGAATCCGATATGAGCGTCGGGTGACAGCGGATTTATCTTCGCCTTCTGGCGCTCGGTGATTACGGCGGCTCCCATGCCGTAACCGGTGAGGTATTTTTTATAAAACTCGTCCCCGGGGCTTACCACCTCGCTTTTCCCGGTTGATAGATTGATGATGACATATTTCCCCATGTAACCGCTCATTACACGTACCTCCGTTTATTATACCGATTCGCATGCCCCGGACGATGCGGCGCCGTGCAGAGCGACGGGCACCCTTTGCGGATATTTTGATTTTCTCCGCCGAAGAAGCCCGTCCGCCGGGACCGGCAGACCAATATAATGAACGCCGTTCATAAAATAGCAACTCTATTCCGTTGTCGTACGATTTTTTTGAGCGGTCGCTCATATCGGAGCGGGGAGATTATCCCGACTTAAAACGGGGAACGCGGGCCCTTCAATCATGAAAAAATGACTTGCAATAAAAACCATGAAGGTGTCAGTATTGAAAAACTGAGTGGTTGCTCACTCAATTTATTGAAAGGAGGGAGCTATGCCGTTAACGCAGGAAGACATCAAACGGCTTCAGGAGAAGGCGAAGGATATCCGCAAAACCATCGTCGATATCACCTTTACCGCCGGCGGCGGCCATATCGGCGGATCGCTTTCGCAGACCGACATACTGGTGGCGTTATATTATAAATATCTCAATATCGATCCCAAAAAGCCCCGCTGGGAAGACCGCGATCGGATGATCCTCTCAAAGGGCCATGGAGGACTGGGATGGGCCGCCATCCTGGGAGAGAAGGGGTATTTCGACAAAACCCTGCTCAAGAATTTCAACAAGACGGGCTCACCCTTCGGGATGCACCTGGACATGCTCAAGGTGCCCGGCTGCGACGCGTCCACCGGCTCGCTGGGGCACGGGCTCGGCATCGCCGTGGGGCTCGCGCTGGGGGCGAAGATGGCCGGAAAGAAGTACCGCACCTACTGCGTGATGGGCGACGGCGAACTCTGCGAGGGATCGGTGTGGGAGGCCGCCATCATCGGCGCGTTCCATAAACTCGACAACCTTACCGCCTTTGTCGACCGCAACAACCTCATGATCGACGGGCCGACCGAGGAGATCACCCAGCTCGACAACCTCAACGACAAGTTCGCCTCGTTCGGATGGGAGGTCCTGCGCATCGACGGGCACGACTTCACGGCGATCGGCGGCGCCATCGAAAAGGCGCAGACGATCAAGGCTAAGCCTACGATGATAATCTGCGATACCGTGAAGGGCAAGTGCGTCGATTACATGGAAAACGACTATAAGTGGCATTACGGCGGTCTCGATTCGGACATGCGCGACAAGGCGCTCGCGTGCATCGACAATTACTACGCGAAGGCATAGGAGGAAACCAATGGCTGAAGGCATGACATGGTCCATTGAAGAGGCCGACAAACTCACCCAGGCCGAGGTGTACGGCCGGGTGCTCACCCAGCTCGGCGAAAAGGACCCGAAGATAATCGCGATGACCGCCGACCTCGCGAAATCAACAAAAATAGGCAATTTCGGACAGAAGTTCCCCGAGCGGTTCATCAACATGGGTATCGCCGAAAACTCTCTCTTCAGCGTGGCGGCGGGACTTGCGCTCGCAGGGTACAGGCCGGTGGTATCCACCTTCGCGGTATTCGCCGCGCTCCGCAGCGCCGAATTCGTCCGCACCGACATCTGCTACCAGAACCTCGACGTCAAGATAATCGCCACGCACGCTGGCATCTCGTTCGGGCAGGCGGGTTCCACCCACCACTGCACCGAGGACATCGCGGTGATGCGCTCGTTCGCCAACATGACCGTCATCGTACCGGCCGACGGTATCGAAACCGGCAACGCGGTTGCCGCGGCCATGGACTGGCCGGGGCCCGTCTACATCCGCATAGGACGGGGCTTCGAGCCGCCGGTGAATACCACCGCCGATTACGGCTTCCAGATAGGAAAAGCCGTCACCATGCGCGATGGCAAGGACATCACGCTCATCTGCTGCGGGGTGACGGTGCTCCAGGCGGTGCGCGCGGCGAAAATCCTCGAAACGCAGGGGCTCTCGGTGCGCATCATCAATATGCACACCATCAAGCCCATCGACAAAGAGGTCATCCTGAAGGCCGTCATGGAGACCCGTCGTATCGTTACGATCGAGGAGCATAACGTGTTGTGCGGCCTGGGGAGCGCGGTGGCCGAGGTCATCGTGGAGAGCGGCAAGGCCTGCGCCTTTACGAAGCTCGGCATTCCCGACCAGTACGTCATCGTCGGCTATCCCGAGGACCTGTACAACCACTACAAGATCGACGCCGACGGCATCGTGGAGGCGGTCAGCGCGCTCATGGGCCGGGAGATCGAGGCAGACGAAAACTGGGACGACGAGACATGATCGGGGAGGCGGAACATGGCAGATAAGGTCGATTTAACGGTACGCATCATCCTCCGCTCCATCCTGCCGCTCTTCAAGACGCTGTATAACGAAGGCGGCGGATTCTATAAAAAGCTCCTCTCGGGCGTCGACGGCACCATCCAGTTCTCGATCAAGGGGACCGACACCGGCGCGCGTCTGGAATTCAAGGACGGGGTGCTCGACCTGGCGCAGGGGGTCATTCCGAACCCCGGCGTGCACATCGCGTTCAAAAAGCCGGAGGACATGATCGCGCTTTTCACCGGAGGCAAGGGCGGACTTCCCTCGATATCCGGGGCGTGGCGGCTGGGGCTGCTCCTGAAGCTCGCGCCGCTCTTTATCGGGCTTACGCTTCTCATGCCCGACAACAGGCCCAAGAACCCGAAAAAGCGCGAGCAGAAGATCAAGCTCACCATGTACATGGTAACCAACGCGCTCTCACAGCTCAACAAGGGCGGCGATGCCGACATGAACACATGGACGGCGAAGCAGCCCGACCGCGTGTACCAGCTTTCGGTACAGCCCGAGGGCCCCGCTGCGTATCTGCGCGTCAGAGCCGGTAACTCCAAGTCGGGCCACGGTCTCTACACCCGCAAGGCGCCGTTCATCCACATGATGTTTAACGGCATCGACGGCGCCTTCAAGGTGATGGGCGAGGGCAAAGAGACGGTGAAGGCCATGGGTGACGGCGATGTGAGGGTCGAGGGTTCGCCCGAGTATGCCGGCGCGCTCGGCAGTTTCATGGTGCGCGTGCAGGACCTTCTCACGCCTCCCGCGAAGTGACTCATACTAACATGCTTTCCGCTCGCTGCACCGAGTGTTATCCCCGGTGTAGCGAGCGATGCGCAATCACTTATTCCCGCCGTACAACCTCGGCGTGCCCGTTTTCTCATTCCAGGTGGCGCGGCTCACCGTCACCATAACCGCAAGGCTCACGGCGAGGCTGGCGATTATCGGTTCGATCCACGTCGGGAGCATTCCGCCTAGTTTCAGCCCGTAGAGCGTCACGACCGTCACCGAGGCCGCGATCGCCGAGGAGATCGCCCCCGCCGCCGTGGCCTTTTTCCAGAAGATCGCCGCCATCGCAGGGATGAAAATACCCGACACGAAAATCGCGAACGCGAGAAGGAGGATGTCGAAGATGCCGCGCATCCCGAGCGCGAAGAGCATCCCGGCGGCACCCATGCAGATGATAAAGAGTCGCGTGATGAGAAGGTGCGTCCTGTCGTTCGTCGAGGGCCTGAAGGCCTTTACGATGTCCTGGCTGAACGTGGTGCCGGAGATGAGCAGCGCCGTGCTCGCCGTCGACATCATGATGGCGAGCATGGCCGCAACGCAGAGCCCCGTGACAACGGGCGGAAGGTGGTTGGCGACCTCGAGCGGAATGACCGCGTCGCCCGCACCGGCGCCGAGATCGGGGAAAAGCCTTGTCGCGGCCACGCCGAGAAAGACGACGATCAGGCTCCAGTAAAGGTACACGCCGCCGGTCGCGAACATGCTGCGCTTGATCATCCCGGCATCGCGCGCGGCCGAGGCCCGCTGCCAGAGCGAGGGATCGATGAGGCAGAAGGGGATGTCGATGAGGAAGATCGAGACGATGTACGCCGGCGTTAGCCCTCCCCAGAAGTTTCCCTCGGGCGGCGTCATGACCTCAACCGCGGCGCTGATTCCTCCCAGGTCACCGATTATGAATATGGGAAGAAGAATGCCGACCCCGATCAGGAAGATGATCGTCTGCACGAGGTCGGTGTAGGCCACGGCAAGAAGCCCCCCCATGAAGGTGTACACGACCATCACCGCGCCGGCGACAAGTACGGCCTGCGTGTAGCTTATGCCGAATTCGCCGAGCGCCGTCGAGACCGCAACCCCCACGGCGACCAACTGCCCCCCGAAGAGCGCGACGACCCCAAGTATCATTACCACAGCGGTGACCAGGCGCATGCGCCCGCCGTACCGCAGTACGAGCGCGTCGGGGATGGTCCAGATCGACATTCTGCGTATGATCGGCGCGATGAATGCGAAGATGAAAAGCCCTATGGCATACCCCATGGACGCGAAGAAGAAGGCCGCGCCCACGTCGAAGGCCTTGCCCGCCTTACCCATGGTGGAGCCGGCGCCGATGGTGGTGCCGATAAGCGTCCCCAGGAGCGCGGGATAGCCGAGGCTCCTTCCGGCCACGGCGTAATCCTCCATGTTTTTGACCCTGCGGCTGGTGAGGTAGCCGATGACAAGAAGCACGAGAAAATAAACGGCGATAATCGCGATGTCGATACTGGTAACCGGCATAATTTGCCTCCCGTTCAATGCGCCGTGGTTCCAATTGCGCCGGATCACCGGCGGTTGATGCGGCTATTGCTATTATACGCCATACGATCTGGCGCGGGTCGCGCAAACATCGTGAAGCGGCGGCGGATCAAGCGCGCCGATCGCGTCGAAGGAGGGGCCTCCTTCCAGATAGGCGAAGAGAGCATCGGTTCGCCCCGGCCCTGCAGATGCACATGGCGGGCTCCGGAGAAATGCTGGCGCAATTTCTCGAAACGGGGGATTGGCATGATGGTGCCGCCGGCGGGGTCATTCCTGACGCCGATCGGGCGGGAGGCACACGCCGGCATGCAGCGCGAGCTGATCTCGCTCTGAATCGCCTCGAGGGAGTGGCTTCCCGCGGGCAACCGGCGGACAAAGCGGGGCAGGCGTACCATGAACGCAGTCTGCATCCTTTTCCGGGCCCGGTCAAGAAAAAAGACACCGGGGGATGCCAGGGCCCGGCCGTATTAGCCTTGACAGTGGCGGTGAGCGGAAACATCATTTAACCGCCGCCGCTTCTGTGCGCCGGCAAAATAAGATACAGGAGTTCTGCATGAAACGTCCGGTATATATCATGGTTGTCGCGTGCGCCTTACTGATGCTGTCCGCCTGCGTGTCGGGTCCCGGGGCGGAGGCCGATTTCATGAAAAAAGCGAAGGAGATGGCCGCGGCCGTATCGGAAAAACCGCTCGACGAGAAGACGATCGTGGCGGGGCTCAAAGAGGCGCTCAATGTCGGCACGCAGAAGGCCGTGCAGAAGGTGTCGGCCGCCGACGGCTATTTTAAAAATCCGAAGATAAAAATACCGCTACCGCGCGATTTGCAGAAATGGGCCGACCGGCTGCGTAAAATCGGGCTGGGCAAAAAGGTCGACGAACTCGAGCTTTCCATGAACCGCGCCGCCGAACAGGCCGCGCCGAAGGCGAAGGACATCTTTGTCGATGCCGTTAAAAAGATGACGATCACCGACGCAAAAAACATCCTCTATGGAAAGAACACGAACGAAGCGACGCTGTTCTTCGAAAAGCATACCCGTCCGTCGCTCTTCACGCTTTTCTTTCCGGTTATGAAAACGGCGCTGGATAATGTAGGCGCCACGAAGGCGTACAAATATCTGCTCGACAGGTACAACACGCTGCCGCTGGTGGAGAAGAAGACGTACGGCCTGGACGCATACGCCACCGATAAGGCGCTCGACGGCCTGTTTTACATGATATCCCAGGAGGAGAGCTTGATCAGAAAGGATCCGGCCGCGAGGGTGACGGAGCTGTTGAAGAAGGTTTTTAAATAGGTCCGCGGCTCCGGACGCGGATTAACCTCCGGACGCGGATACACACTGAAGGCGAGGATACTAATCCTCGCCTTCAGTGTATATGAGGATTTACTTCGTCTTGAGCTTGTACACGCCGTCCCAGTTTTTCGGCGGCGGTGTTTCGATGAATTCCGAGCATCGTTCCACGTATGTCTTGCACGGTCCGTCGTCCTCGACGATTTTGAGCCCCGCCCTGAATGCCGTGCGCGCGGCCTTCCAGTCGCGGGCGCGGAAGAGCTCGAGCCCCTCATAGTATTTTATGAGCATTTCCAGCATGTAATCGGGCAGGTTGCCTTTTTTGCCCAGAAGCTCGTACACCTTGATCGGCTCGTTCTTGCCGACCACCTTGATAAGGTCGAGCTCTCGCGCCTCGATGTGGTCCTTCGACTGCAGATAGGTGTTTTCGCTGATCATGGCATAGGTGCTGTAGTACTTGTTGGCGCCCTCAAGGCGTGCCGCCAGGTTCACCGAGTCACCCATCATGGTGTAGTCCATTCGCGTGCGCGAACCCATGTTGCCGACGACGGCGTTGCCGGTGTTCATGCCCATGCGCACCTTGAGCTCCTGCTGCCCGATGCTGCGCCATCTCTCACGCATCTCGGCGAGACGCTTTTTCATGTCAATCGCGGCCATGCAGAGCTTCGCGGCGTGGTCCGGATACGGGTGCGGGGCCCCGAAAAAGGCGATGATGGCGTCGCCCTCATATTTGTCGACGGTGCCGTCGTAGCTCAGAATGATATCGGTCATCTCCGAGAGGTACTCGTTCAACAGCGTGACCAGCTGTGGCGGCGTGAGCTTTTCGGAAATGGTCGAAAAACCGGCCACGTCGGAGAAGAAGATGGATATCTCCCGCATTTCACCGCCGAGGTTCAGCGACTCAGGGTTCTTGATGATCTCGTCGATGACGTGCGGTGAAAGATAGTGCGAGAAAGCCGACTTGATGAAGCGCTTCTGGCTCTCCTCGCTGACGAACTTGGTAGCGATGATGGCGAGGGCCGGAAGGAGGAGCGCGAGCGAAACCCCCACCTGGTCTATCCAGATTCGACTGAAGGCGAAGGCGGCGAAAATTCCCGCATTGATCAGGATGAACGATACGACAGTGGCTACCACCGAGCGAACGGCGGGAAGGCGCTGTATGGCGAGGCCGATGACGAGTGCGACCAGGAGCATGAGGCCGTATGAAACGAGCGGATCGACCTTGCGGATGAAACTTTTCTGTAAAATCGTGTTCGCGATGTTATGATAGGTGCCGACCATCATGTACTCGGAGGAGAGCGGGGTCACCCCGATATCGGAAGTGGCCGTGGCGGTGAGTCCCATGATGACCGAGTGGTCGCGGAGTTTTTCCACGGCAAGCGTGATATTGATCGCCGTGATGAAGTTCTGCAGGTTCTGGATTTCGGCCTCAATTTCAGGGTTCTTTTCCTTCTTGAGCCCGGCGCGCAGTCGCTTGATCTCGTCCTGCAGCGGTTTCGCGTAGCCCTTTTCCATCTCGTATATCTTTTTGCGCGTTTCGACGATCTCCTTCCAGGCCTCGCGCCTGGCCGGCGGCTCCTTGGCGGATTCGAGCTTTACCTGGAGCTGCGAGAGCTTGCCGTAAAGGAGGCTGCGCTCGGTGTTCCCGGATTTGATCTCCTCCTCGTCGAAAAAGCCGTGCACCTCGTCCCGCACGTCGTTATACTCCAGCAGCGCGTAATAGGACAGGTGGTTGAAAGCCTTTTCGAAATCATCCGCCCAGTTGATGTAGAGCATGCCCTGACTGTCGATGGGGATGACGAGGTCTTCCCGTTCATGAGTGATCGGATTCGCCGCTTTCCTTAAAACGATCCTCTGACCGGGTACGACCTCGATGTCTTTAAAAGAAACGCCGCACAGGTCGGCGATCATGGAGAGCGCCATGTGGAAATAGATACGGCCCTCGAAAACCCGGACAAGCCGTATTTTACGCGCGATACCGTCGGAATCGAAGTCTGAATCGACGTAGCCGAAGGTTCGGGCCGAGCGGATGAGCTGGGGAATGGGATACTGTATCTGTACGCGGTCCCTGTCGATGAGCTTCTCGAACGCGGCCGCCTTATCCTTCGGAACCGGGATCGACGCCCTTTCGGTGAATTGACGAACGGCCGCCTTTCGCTCCGCCAGCGCTTTTTCGTCGAGATGATAAAGGATAAGCTTCTCCCTGGAAAAGGAGTAGTTGATGATCGCTTTTCCATTTCTCTTCGATGAATCGGCGAAAAGGCGGTCGCTGTCGATAAGCGCCCTGGTAATCTCCTCGCCCCTGACGGCATGTCCTTTTTTGATTTTTTCCTCGAGGCCGGGCATTGCCTTGCGGTCGACAAGGAGCGGCGATTCCTCGATAAACTGAATATCGAAAACGGCCTGCCGCACTCCGACCTGTCCGAGAACATCGAGCCCCTCGGCATAGATATGCCGGGGCCAGGGGTACTGCCCCACGCTGTAAATGGCGCTGTCGTCGATGTTGAGGAAGGTGAGGAACTCCCATTGCGGAATCGATGGCTTGGCGTGGAAGTTGAGGTCGTAGAGCTTGAGCTCGAAGAGCTCGTAGGGCCTGGTGAAGCTGAGCCCGAAGAGAATGACGAAGGTGACCAGGGAGATGGCCACGGCGGTGAAACGGCTTTTTTCGATCTTTTCTTCCAGGAAGTCGATGAATCGTTTGATCATGGTCCGGTCCTGTGAATGGATTGAGTGTCCACCGCCGGCTGCAGCGAATGAAAAGCTGGCCGGTGTGGAATGGCGCGTATCATCATTGTATCATTTCTTGAACAAAACAGTCCAACAAATAAAAATGAACCTGCACCCGAGGGTCAGGAGAGGTGAGTGAAAATGTTAACCTAATTTCTGATTTCAGTTAAATGAAAATTAAAATGCCTGCTCATGAGACTAAAGTGTTTGTCGATGGCCGCAAGTGATAGATTATACCTGATAACATTCTGCAGAATTACGAGATCGGGAATTCCCACGT
>JALOTJ010000152.1 GCA_025457965.1 Spirochaetota bacterium
GCGCTCTATTACAGCATAACACGTCCCGGATTCGCGCATCACGTCGCCGCGGTGTATCCCGCCGCCGATCTGCGATATGGCGTCGGAGGAAGCCGGCTCGCCGACTACGATCCCGCCCTATACGCGCCGATAGAGCGCGACGATCCGGCGAGGGTGATGATGGACGGCGAACTCGCCGGCACGCTCGGGGTCGGCGAGGAGTTCTTTTACTACCCGGTCTTCGACAGCGACCGCGTTCCGGGGCCCGCATGGAAGGACGACAGGCCGGTATGGGAAAGGTTGCGCGACGTGAACCCCGCCGACATTCTCGCATCACGGCGCATCGATCTGCGGGGCATCGAATATTACATATTCGCCGGCGAGCGCGACCAGTTCAATTTCGACGCGCACCTCCCGCTCGTCCTGCCGCTCCTCGAAAAGGCTGGGGCGCGGGTAAAACCCGAACAGACCATCATACCGGGGATGCGGCACGGCTGGTGGCAGAAGGAAGACAACGAACACAAGCAGGCCCTCCTCCGCTGGCTGGCGGCCCGCCTCAACGGAAAGCCGCAATGACGACGCGAGCGTGCCGGGCCCGGAGCGTCGAAATGGCGCCCTAGCGCCTGTTTGACCTGCTCCAGATATTGTTCTCTTCAGCCGCCTTTATGAGCTCCTCCCTGAAATCGGGATGCGCGATCGAGATGAGCTTCTCCGCCCGCATCCACAGCGGCGCGAGCTTCAGGTTCACGCAGCCGTATTCGGTCGCGATGAACTGGGCGGTCTGCCTCGGCACGGTGACCGCGGTGCCGGGCTTGAAGCTGGGCACTAAGCGCGAAATCAGTTTCCCGTCCGGCAGCGCGTAGGTGGACGGGAGGCATATGAAGCTTTTCCCTCCCTTCGACCAGAACGAGCCCAGCACGAAATCGAGCATGCCGCCGTTACCCGATATCTGCTGGAACCCGTTGCTCTCGGCGTTCACCTGTCCCATGATGTCGACCTCGATGGCCGAATTGATCGACACGAAATCGTCGATCGACTTGATGACGTCGAAGCTGTTGGCGTAGCCCACGTTATACGATGCGAGCGAGGGATTGTTATGTATCCAGTCGTACAGCTTTCTGCTGCCCAGCGCGAAGGTGTAGACGGTCTTCCACCTGTCCGCGTTTTTCCTTGAATTGTCGAGCCTGCCCGAAAGCTCCATCTCCATGAACGCGTCGACGAGCATCTCGGTATGGCCGCCGAGATTCCTGAGGTCGCTCTGCGCGATCATGTGCCCCAGGGTGTTCGGCATGCCGCCAATGCCGAGCTGGATACAGCATCCGTCATAAAGATACTTGAACACGTGCTCCGCTATCTTCTTCTCGACTTCCGTCGCCTCCATATTCGGAAGCTCGAACAGCGGCTCGTTGTCGCCCTCGACGATGTAATCGACCTGTGATACGTGGATAGACTCCCTCGCGCCGCCGAGCGCCGTCGGCACGTTCTTGTTCACTTCAACGATCACCTTGTGCGCCTTGCACCATCCGAGCATGCATGCATTGCTGATGCCGAAGTTAAAATACCCGTTTTCATCCATCGGCGCGGTTCGCATGATATGCACATCCTGAAGGCGGATACCGGTCTTGTTCGGATCGTACTCATGAAGCGGACCGCGCAGGTGCTCGGTCTGCCAGTCCGTTTCGCCGAAATGCAACGGCGCGTACGACACCCTGTCGGGATACTGCATCTTCATGATCCTTGTAAGCAGAGAGAAATGGAAGTCGCCATAGGTGAAGGCCTCGCCGTCCGGGTCCTGGGTCAGCACCTCGGGTATGGGCGGGATCGTCACCGCGCCGTAGATCTGGACGTCCCTTAGCTCCCCTTTCCTCTTCGCCAGCGCGGTATCGCACTTCACCGGCTTGCCGTTAAAGAAGGCGTAGGTGATCCAGTCGCCCGATTTAACGCACCTGACCGCCTCGTCGGCCGTGCGGAGCTTCTCCCTGTACTGCTTCATGGCGTCTTTTTTCGAATGATAGTCCATGCCGTATTCCCCCTTTATCGATAGGTGCTATTGTCTAACCGGCGCCGTCACCAGAAGCCTCTCCCCGAACCTAAGTACGGGCCGCGGAAACAGGCGTATGCCGTCCCTCCCCGATGTTCGTTCGCATGCTTTCGCGTTCCGCCACGAGTGGATGTATGAGCGGTTCGACCGGGGCGACGACATGCCCGTCCATCCGGCGGTTTCCTTCTCTTTTCATCCTTTCGTGTATGGACGCATTCCCGCTCATAACGCACCGTTCGGATTACGGACGGACGCTGGTGTAAAAACAAATATATGTCAATATAAATTATACTAATAAATATCAAACTTAATAAATAGTAAAAATATATAATGAATAAACAGACCTGTTGCGTAACTGCCAGAAATGTCATCGCGAGGAGGCCGCAGGCCGACGTGGCGATCGCAAAAGGCGGCAGGTATTTATAAAAAAACCAAATGCTTCATGGGATTGCCACGCCCCGATACGGCCGGGGCTCTCAATGACACCTAATAAAGCGACAACTCCAATTGTTACCTGCCGCGGGCGAGCGCATCGAGGCCTCCCGCGGGCTTTGCTCATCGCGTATAAATTTTGGATTGACTATTCAATTCAAGGGCCGTTATTACCCATTATCGAAACGGAAACCGGCGCAATCTTCGGAACAGGGAGCAGGCTCCATGGAAATCATCATCGCGCGTGACTACGAGGAAATGAGCAAGATATCGGCGGATATTATCGCTTCGCAGATCAGGAAAAAGCACGACTCCGTCCTCGGCCTGGCGACGGGCGACACCCCGCTCGGCACCTACAAGGAACTCGTGCGGCTCCACCGGGAGGAGGGTCTGGATTTTTCCAAGATCAAGTCCTTCAACCTTGACGAATATCACGGGCTCGCGCCCCTGCACCCCAACAGCTATAACTTTTTTATGCAGGAGCATTTATTCAAGCACATCAACACGATACCCGCCAATGAATTCGTGCCGCAGGGCAACACCGAAGACCCGGAGGAATTTTGCGCCTGGTACGAGCGCAAGATCCAGGAGGCGGGAGGAATCGACCTGCAGGTGCTGGGAATCGGCAGAGACGGCCATATCGCCTTCAACGAGCCCGGCTCCTCGCTGGCGAGCCGCACGAGGGTGAAGGCGCTGGTCAGCAAAACCATCGAGGACAACGCGCGCTTTTTCAGCAGCATTGAAGATGTCCCCCGCTTCGCCATCACGATGGGGGTCGGGACGATACTCGACGCCCGCAGAATACTCCTCGTCGCCAACGGCCAGAAAAAAGCGGAAGTGTGCGCCGAGTTCATCGAAGGCCCCGTCACCAGCCAGATAACCGCTTCGGCCCTCCAGCTCCATTCACACGTAACGGTGGTTCTCGACGAGGAGGCCGCATCCAGGCTCCAGAGAAGGGACTATTACAACTGGGTCAGGAACAACAAGCAGCTCGTTCATAAAAAAATCGGCCGGTAGGGCGCCGTCATGAATATACCCATCGAGACGCTCGACACCATCATTGCGCGTTCATCGCTCATCGCTTCGATTGACGCCCTGCGAAGGGGCGACGGCGCCGCTTGCCGCAAGCTTGCGGACCATGAAATCGCGCAGCTCGAGAAGCAGGGGAACCGCTCGTTTGAATGGCAGCTGGTCAGTGTTCGCGAGGGATTCACGCCTGATTCGATATTCGATACGACCTTTGCCGGCGAATGCCGTATCGGGCGTTTCGATAAGATCGACCTGGCCATCAGCGGCACGATCACTCATCGCGCCGGCATTTACAACAGCCTGGTGATCGGATCGAGCATCGGCGACAACTGCCTCGTCCGCGACGCGGGCATTGTCGCCAACTGCCATGTCGGGAGCGGGGCGGTGATATTCCAGGTAAACGAGCTGTCCGCCTCGGGAAAACCGGGATTCGGCAACGGATGCACTATTACCATAGGGAATGAAACCGGGGGCAGGGAGATAGCGTCCTATGCCGAGATGACAATCCCCGTCGCGGAAGCGGTGTTGAAAAACAGGAATGACGCCGGGCTTCAGCGCCGCTACGCTGATTTCATTGAATCATACCGTGCATGCTGCGCGCTCCCCTTTGGCGTGGTTGCCGCGGGAGCGAGGATCACCTGCTCTTCCGCCATAAAAGACTCGTTCATAGGAAGCGACGTCCGCATCGACGGGGTGACCCTGGTGGAAAACTGCACCGTGCTTGGCTCCCCCGGAGAGGAAACAAGCATCAGCCACGGCTCCATCGTCAGGAATTCCTGCGTACAGTGGGGCTGTGAAGTCACCTCGATGGCAATTGTCGAAAGCTCCGTCCTTACCGAACATTCGCACGTGGAACGGCACGGGAAGGCGACCAGCAGCATAGTCGGCCCCAATTCGGGCATCGCCGAGGGGGAAGTGACCTC
>JALOTJ010000077.1 GCA_025457965.1 Spirochaetota bacterium
GTCCCAGGTGGTGTTGACGAAACCGGCCACCCTGCCGTAGTACAGGGGCACCATGAGGTTGATGAGACGCACCCGGTTTACCTTCCAGTTGTGATAGGTCGCGGCAAGCTCGTAGAGCGCCTTGACCCATGTTTCGATGGGGAAGCCGAATTCGCGGATTCCGGCATTGCAGGCCTCTCCCAGCGAAAGAAAGACCTCGCGCGAGAAAATCTCTTCATAAAGACGTGCGAACTGGTTAAAGCCCATTTTATATTCCTGCACCAGGCGGTCGAGGCTGATGTTCACCGCTTCGGGCTCTTTCGGTGTTCCGTCTCCGAAGAGCGGTACCGCGCGGCTCCCCTCGATGTTTCTCCAATAGGGCTCGTAATGTTCCATGAGATTGAAGAGCGTCCCGATCACCTGTACGAACATCGCGCGCGATGGCGTTTATCGTCATCCAGATGTCGATGCCAAACTTGGCTATGTCGGTCGACCAGACGGGCTTTTCCAGGTAGAATCTGGCGAGTTCCTTCGAGAAGGTGAAATCGCCGCCGATGGGCTGGCGTATGCGTTTCCCGTAGATGGCGCGGGTCAGGTTGTAAACGATGTTGTTGGTGATGGTGCCGTCGTATTTATGCCGGGTGTATACCGGCGCCACAAATTCGTAGTCCCCGTTGAGTACCGGATCGATCAGCAGGCGAACCCACTCGGGAGAGATGCTGCGGAGATCGGAGTCGACCACCATGCAGGCTTTGACGTCGAGCATCACCGCCGCCTCGAAGACGGCCCGGAACGCGCTTCCCTTGCCGGAGATTCCGCGGTATATCTGGACAACGCGCTCCTGCCAGGGCCTCAGTTCGACGACTTTCGAAATCGCGCGCGTGTCGTCCGTCGAGCCGCCATCAGAGATGAAAATAACGGAATGCGCGTCGCGGTAATACTGGTTGAGCCCGTCGGTGACCATCTCGACCACGTGCTGAATCGTTCTTTCGTTGTTGTAGCAGGGAATCCCGACCAGAATGTCCGCCTTGCCGATGTCCTCCAGCCTTTTTATGGTTTGCGGCCTGAGTGCGGTTGAATAGTTCATTATTCTCTTCCTTGCCGTTATATTCGCTTTAAATTAACACGGGAGCGTTTTCGCCGCCACATTTTTTTTGACCGGGAGGGTCCAGGTGCGCTTTGCATGGCGGGACGGTGTATCCGGAATTACAGGGTAGAAGGAAAGGGTCTGTCAATACCGAATGGCCACGGTATTCCGGCGGGAAAAGGGGGGAAGCTTATGGTCCCGAGGTATGAGTGCCGCTGTTTGCCTGGTCATTGTGACGGACTCGTATACCGGATGAGTGCAAAAAAAACATCCCTGCAAAGGCAGGGATGAGTGTCCAAGAGGTCTCCTATTTTGGGGACGTAAATCCGGGATCCAAAATGGAGGATTGGCAATTATGGAAGTATAGCACCTCTACTTTTATCGTTTCTGAAGCCGACCGGGCTCCATTCAGTATTTTCATCATTATTGACTAGTTAAAATTTATCGTCAATATTCGATGTTGGCAACAAAATTAATAAAAAGGCACAAATTTTTATCTGATACCAGCCGGTCGGTTTTTTTTAAAAATGCGGCACTTGGTCGATTATATATTATATAAATTTGCATAATATTGAGCATGAGGACCGGAATTCCTTCTCTCCATGGCGGTTTTATATTAATTTTCCATTCAGTTTATATACCCCCCTCACGATATTAATACAGTACTATGGGACCGGGCGGACCCGTGTGATGTACAACCGTCCATCATGGAAGGAAGAATGCAGCCATTGATACATCTGAGAATTTCGGAAATTCCCGCACCGCGCGAGGGGGGCGAATTACCGCGCCTTCGCTCCACGGAGACGCCGTCAGTCAGCTTTGATGATATTCTCAACCGTCAGTTGTCCGCGGAGCGTCAGGACCGTGTCGGAGATTCAGCGGAACTTCCTGAAACACGGTACGTGGAGCCCGAGGCGCGTCAGGACGACCGAATGCGGGTGGACAGGGAAGGTCCCGCCGGGCGCGATGAGCGTGGTGATGTTGATATGAAAGCGCTGGCCCTCCGCGAAAATGATACCGATGCACCATCGGATATGAGGGAGAAGGAATCGGACGCCCGTCGTGAGGCGGTTGATGCCGGCCGCAGGCAGGCCGGTGATGATTCAACCGGCCGAAAGAAGACCGATGATGTCAATACCAGGGAAGCAGCGCTCCCCGTGAAACGGAAGGCGTCCGGGACGCTCGGCGAGAACCAGGCCCCGGGCAATAGCAACGGCATGCGCGATGATGAAGGGCGCTCGCCGCTATTGCAGCGCCTCGAGATCGCGCTGTCCATGCTGGCCACTTCCGCGGCAGGGAACAGGGAACTCCGGGACGTAAAAGCGGCGATTGCAGAGGTCAGGGACGTTTTACAGGGCCGGGCCGGCCGCACCGACAGGGCATTCATGGATGCCCTCGGCGAGCGCCTGCGTGAAATTGCAAAGAGGATTGAAGCCGGCCAGCCGCGTGGCGGGGAAGCGCGTCTGGCGCCGCTGCGCGATGAGCTACAGCGAATTGCCGACATGGCAACGCGCATTGCCAGAAGGACCGACAGGCCCGGTGCACAGGGACGCCTGGAAGAGGCTGATCAGCAGCAGGCACGGCCGGTGCTCCTTGAAAGAACGATGGTTTCGCACGGCCCAAATGGCAAGGACCAGCCCGAGTCTTCATCGCCGAAGGACGGGAATTCGTCGGCGTTTGGATTCCAGTTTTCGAGGAATGCGCAGGGGACGGATAAACACGCGCACGCGACGCCGCTGCCGCGGCAGAATCCCCTTTTCGAGGAACAGCTTCAGTCGCTGGTAAGGAACGCGCGTGTCGTTGTGCAGGACGCGAAAAACGGCAGTTTCCAGATGCGCCTGTACCCTGAATCGCTGGGAAGGGTGAATGTGAACCTGGGGCTGGAACAGGGGACGATTACCGGAAGGTTTCTGGTCGAGACGGTGGAGGCCAGGCAGGCGCTCGTCGATCAGCTGGCGGATATTCGCGAACGGCTGGCCGAGTCGGGAATCAGCGTGGGTGAGTTCCAGGTGGATGTGCGCGGTGACGAGCGGTACGCATGGCGGAGCTCCCGCGACGATCTTCCGCTGCCGTTATCGGGCACCCGGATTGAGGCGAACGGCAGTTACGAGCTTCAGTCGGTACGGCATCATGATGGATTTATAGACGTGACGATTTAAGAGAGGGACAGCATGGATATTCCCAACACCATGTCGCGCGAGGATCTTGCCAGAACGAAGCAGCAGGTCGATGCCGTCAACGCGAAGCTCAAACACAAGGAAGGCGGCCAGAAGGGCGAGATGGGCAAGGACGCATTCCTGAAGCTCCTCGTCACGCAGCTCAGGCACCAGGATCCCACACAACCCATGCAGGACCGCGAATTTATCTCGCAGATGGCGCAGTTCTCGGCGCTCGAGCAGATGACGAACGTAAGCAACTCGATGAACTCGCTCAACAGAAGCGCCCGCTCTAACGAGGCGTACTCTCTTCTGGGGAAACGGGTCGAGGCGTTCAATCCCGCCAACGGCAGGGCCGTGGAGGGCGAGGTCTCGAGGATTTTTTACAGGGAAAACGATATACGGCTTCTGGTGAACGGCACCGAAGTCGGGCTCTCCGATATTCACTCCGTGCTTCCGCCCGAGCAGAAGGCCGCTCCGATTCCGGTCGCCGACAGCTTTCATGACCGGGCGCGAACGGCCGCCCCGGCGCTCCACGAACGGGAGCCGCGTCCGGACGCCGTCGCCCATATTATGGACCGGCAGGGCATGGGCGAGCGCAATGCACTGGAATCGAAGACTGGATTCGCCGTAAAGGCGTATGGGAATAATCAGTAAGCGGCATGGCCGGCGGTAATAACTTTTATTCAGGAGTTTATGCGTTATGATGCGATCACTGTTTTCCGGGGTATCCGGTTTAAAGAACCATCAGACCAGGATGGACGTAATCGGCCATAACATTTCGAACGTCAATACCTACGGGTATAAGACGAGCCGGGTGACCTTCCAGGACATGCTGTCACAGACGCTGTCCGGGGCGGCGAAGCCCGAGGAGAACAAGGGGGGCGTCAATCCCAGACAGGTCGGACTGGGCATGACCGTCGCCTCAATCGACAGGATATTCACGCAGGGAAGCCTGCAGACCACCGGGAACCAGACCGACCTGGCCATCTCGGGCGACGGCTTCTTCGTCGTGGCCGAGGGTGACAAGAACTATTATACCCGCGCCGGCAACTTCGCGCTCGATCGCGACGGCATGCTTGTCAATCCCGCCAACGGCCTCAGGGTGCAGGGCTGGATGGCCACTACGAACGAAAAGGGCGAGAAGGTTGCGAATTCCTCCGGCACGCCCGAGGACCTCATCATCCCCATATACGGGAAGGTGGACGCGCGCGAAACGAGCTATGTGAAATACAAATGCAACCTCGATTCGAAGATGCCGGTCGTTCCGCCCAACGCCACCGGAAGGATGCGCGCCTCGGCGGGAGTGACCACCAATATAGACGTTTACGACAAGCTGGGCAACAACCACCGCATGACGATGACCTTCTGGCGCACCGGGACCAACCAGTGGACCGCTTCCGCGGCGATCACCGACGGTCTCGGCCAGATGACGCTCGATGTTCCGGCGGGGGGCAACCAGGCCAACCAGACGAACCCCTCGAGCAGGATCAACCTGCGTTTCACGCCGGAGGGGAGGCTCGTTTCCGTGGCCGACGACTCGAGCCCCGACGAGCTCAACCAGGGAGACCTGGTCGTCAACGCTTCGTATCGCGTGTCGGGCGATCCGACGGTGCGTACCATCAACATCGACCTCGGCAAGGCAGGGCTTCTTGAGGGCGTAACGCAGTTCTCGTCGCAGTCGACGACCAAGGCGGTGGAGCAGGACGGCTATACCATGGGCTACATGGAGTCGTTCAACATCGACGATTCGGGCGTCATAACGGGCGTCTACTCCAACGGCACCAAGCAGAGCGTGGGCCAGGTGGCCATGGCGGTATTCAATAATCCCATGGGACTCACCGCGGTGGGGGAAAACCTCTTCGAGCTTTCCAATAACTCGGGACTGGCGAACGTGGGGGCCGCCTCGGAGGGCGGACGCGGGAAGATCGTGGCGGGAACGCTCGAAATGTCGAACGTCGACCTTTCGGACCAGTTCACCGACATGATCATCACCCAGCGCGGTTTCCAGGCCAACTCGCGCACCATTACGACCTCGGACCAGATGCTCCAGGAGCTCATAAACCTTAAACGGTAGGGCTCTCGTATCTGTCGGGCTTTAATCAGGTAGCGGCATTTACCAGGCCCCCGCCGGCGGCGGGGGCCTTTTGTATGGACTCACTTCGAGAATAGTCCCGAACCCCGCGATCAATAGACTTGTTGCATAGCTGATAAAAAGGTGATCGCGAGGAGGCCGCAGGCCGACGTGGCGATCTCAAAAGGCAACAGGTTATAGGCAAAAAACCGGATACTGTATGAGATTGCCGCGCCCCGATACGGCAGGGGCTCGCAATGACACTCAGTAAAGCAACAACTCTAATAGGGCCTCCACCGGTAAACACTGCATCCGTCAACGGCCGGGCCACGCTGCACGGGGCGAAAAATAATTGACAGGAAAAGCGCTCGGGTTTAGCGTGCTATATATCAAATTGATATATAGCACGGTGATATATGCAGGACAATATTCTTCTGGGCTTTCTGATGCACCGCCCGATGACCGGCTACGAGGTGAAAAAGGCGATGGGAGGCAGCACCGAGTTCTTTTTTAACACCAGCCTCGGGAGTATCTACCCGGCGTTCGGGAGGCTTGAGAAGCAGACGCTGGTAAAAAAAGAGCGCCGCCTGGAGCAGGGAAGGGCCAAGAACGTGTACCGCATCACCCCGAAGGGGAAAAAGCACTTCCTCGCGTGGCTTGAAAAGACGCCGAAGCTCGCGAACATTCGCGAGGAATCCCTTTTGAAGATGTTTTTCTACGAACACGCCGATGCGCCGACACGCGGCAGGCACGTGCGGGAGTATATCGATGCCGTTGAGGGTCGCCTGGCGGAGCTTATTTCGCTGAGAGACGGGCTCCGGGGCTCGAAGGCGGGACGGTACCGTATCAGCACGCTCGATTTCGGTATCGAGTTTTACCGTTTCCAGCGGCGCTGGTACGAGAAGTTTCTCGAGTCGCTGGGAAACGAAGCAATCTGAAAACTGCAGAGCGGGAGGACAGGACATGAGGATAACGGTTTTATGCGGCAGCCCGAAAGGGGAGTTGAGCGTCACGTTGCAGTATGTCAATTTCATCAGGAAGAAGTTCCCGGAACATGAATTCGGCGTCCATCACATCGGACAGTCGATAAAGCGCATCGAGAAGGACGCGAGCCTCTTTGGCATGATAATCGATGAGGTCCGCGGCTCGGAAGCCGTGCTGTGGGCGGTGCCGCTTTACGTGTTGCTGGTTCCCTCGCAGTGCAAGCGCTTCATAGAACTGGTCTGGGAGAGGGGCGGGGAAGGCGCGTTCGCCGGCAAATACGCGGGCGTCATCACCACCTCCATCCATTTCTTCGATCACACGGCCCACAATTACCTGCGCGCCGTTTCAGAGGACCTGGGAATGAAGTTCGCCGGCGCTTACTCTCCCGACATGTTCGACATCATGAAGGAAAGCGAGCGGGCGCGCCTGCTCGCTTTCGCCGGGGAAATGCTCAAAGCGATTGAAAGCCGCCGGCCCGTCACCAGGGAGTTCGCCCCGCTGGTGATCGGTGATTTCAGCTACACTCCCGCCCCCGCGCCGGCCTCGGTCGATGTCTCCGGAAAGAAGGTGCTGGTGCTTGCTGACGGAGCAGTCACGGGCAACCTGGGGGCGATGGTCGGGCGCCTGTCGGGTTCGTTTGCGGGGGAGGTCGACGTGGTGGACATCGCCGGTCTCGACATTCGGGGAGGGTGCCTGGGCTGCATAAAGTGCGGATTCGATTACCACTGTGCGTACGAGAAGGCCGACGGATACATCGACTTCTATAATGATACGGTGAAAACCGCGGATATCATCGTCTTCTGCGGCGAAATACGTGACCGCTACCTTTCGGCGCGCTGGAAACAGTTCTTCGACAGGGCCTTCTTCAACACGCATACACCCACGCTTATGGGCAAACAGATGGCTTTCGTACTTTCGGGGCCGCTTCGGCAGATTCCCAATCTCAGGGAGATCCTCTCGGCGTTCACGGAGTGGCAGCAGGCCAACCTCGTCGACATCATTACCGACGAGGATGCAGATTCCGCGACGATCGACGCGCTGTTATCGGGTCTTGCGGCACGGCTGATCGGAAGCGCGCTTCTGGGCTACATCAAACCGGTCGGCTTTCTGGGAGTCGGCGGCATGAAGATTTTCCGCGACGACATATGGGGGCGGCTGCACTTTGCCTTCCAGGCGGATCATCGCTTTTACGAGGCAAACGGTCTGTATGACTTCCCCCAGGATGACGAGAGGGCCATCGCCATGAACAAGACCATGTTCGAGCTTACGTCGAAGCCCGAAATGAAGGAAGAGATCCGCAAGACCATGCGCGAGAACCTGGTGGCGCCGATGAGGCACATCGTGGAGACCAGGTAAAGGGGGCGCTGGCGTAATGCCGAATAAAAACCGGCGGGAGAAGGTCCCGCCGGTTTTTCATTTCAGCCGTTCCGCGGTTCAGACGACGAGGTTCTCGGCAACCAGCTCTGAAAGCGACTTCACCTCGACATCGAGGCCGTACCCGTCCTTGATGGTGTTGAGCTGGAGGATGCAGTTCTCGCACGCCGACACGACGATCTTCGCGCCGGTGGCGTCGATCTGGTCCTTCTTGGCTTTCCCGGTCTTGATCCTGAATTCCTCGTTGTCCAGCGCCACGAGCCCGCCCCCGCCGCCGCAGCACCAGTTGTATTCGCGCGTCGGCGACATCTCGCGGTAGTCGGCCGCGAGGCGGCCCAGGATCTCCCGCGGCTCTTCGAAAACGCCGGCGTTACGGCCGAGCTGGCAGGGATCGTGATAGGTCAGCGGTTCGGCGATGGCCCCCTCCTTTACGCGGATACGTCCCTCGGCGAGATACTGATGGATCTTTTCAGCGATGCTCGTCACTTTGAACGGCAACGGTCCGAGCAGGAACTTCGGTATGCGGTAGGCCGTGCCGCATTCCACGATGACGACCTCTTTCACGCCCAGGGCCTTCGCTTCGTTGACGACGCGGTCGGCGATGAACTGCATCTTCTCGGGGTCGCCGGCGAACATTCCGAAGTTGACGGCCTCGAAGAAGCTGAGGGTCCAGTTTTCCTTCGCGGCGTTGAATATGACGGCCGGGTGGATGATGGAGTGCGCGCCCGAAAGCCCGACGAAAAGCACGTCCGCGTTCTTCTTCTCCATGGGGATGAGATCGTCAGCCGAGGGAAGGCCGAGGCGCTTCTGCACCTCGAGCTCCATGTCGCCGATTACCGAGCGAAACCCCTCCTTGAATTCGTCGATGCTTCTGCCCTTCTCGACCGCGGCGTCGGCGAGCATCACGAGCTCTTCAGGCGCGTTGCCGTAGCCGATCAGGAGGACCTTCGCGATCCCCAGGATGTACGGCATGTCGATGCCGAAGGGGCAGTACATCATGCAGCGCCGGCACCCGGTGCACGAGAATGCAGCCTCTTTCATCTCGTCCATCACCCGTTCGTCGAGCGCCGTGGCGTCGCCCCAGTAAGGGAAGAGCCTCCCGGAGGGCCTGAAGTGCTTTTTTACCGCCCGGCGCACCACCTCGGCGCGGCCCACCGGCGAGTATTCCTTTTTCGGAATGCCGTAATAGGCGTGGCAGGAGTCGTAACAGAGACCGCAGCGCGTGCAGGTGTCCAGGTAGTAGCGCATCGGCCTGGTCAGGCGCGACGCTATGAGTTTTTTCAATTCCCGTAATTTTTCCTTTTCCATGGCCTATTTCCTCTTGAGGTTGAGTGTGCAGAACGCGAAGACCGAGTGGACCATCTTGCCGAAGGGGAACAGCATCAGGAAGAGGTTCGCGAACAGCACATGCAGCGCGAGCATGATGTTATGGTACGACGAGACGATGTCCTCGGGGAGAACCGGCCTGAGCGCGATGAGGCTCTGCAGGTATTCGCGCATCTTCGAAACGTCGAACATGAAATCCAGGTGCCGTGAAGCAAGGTTCATGTGGCTGCCGAAAAAGAGCGAGAAAAAGAGCAGGATCAGGATCAGGTAGTCCTCCGGGATCGAGATGCCGTTATACGGGTATCTGAATCTCCGGAAGAGAAAATAAAGGGTCGAGACCATCAGCACGATTCCCACCCATCCCGCGCCGAGGAACACCTGGTGGGGGATGATCTGGAGTGCCGCGAACTCGTCGATAAGCTCGAGGTGGCCGATAACGAGCAGTGCGAACGATATATGGTATGCGACGATGAAGAACCAGAAGACCTTGCTTTTCCTGAAGGCAACCGGCACCGCGAAAGCGTCCTTCGCGACGCCGAGCGGCCTCGGAAGCCTTCGTGGATAGGCGCCGAGCTTTCCTTTAATGCCCGGGGAAAATGCCACCACGGCGAACTTGAACAGAATCCCCAGCGCGAACGTGGCGAACGCGATGTATACCATGGGGACCATGATGAAATAATAGATGTCATTCCACATGCCGAATCCTCTCTGATGGAGTTCGGGGAGAAGATCTCCCGTGTTATCCGGCGGGGAGATCCCCGCCGGTACGCGCGCACACCCGTGCGGACGTGCGCGCGAATCATGATTATTTGAGCTTCTTGATGTAGAACTTCGCGGATTTTTCTTCTTTTACGGTCTTTACGATCTCGTTCCCGCTCGACTTGGCCCATGCCGGAAAGTCCGCATGCGCGCCGGGGTCCGTGGTTTCGGCCTCGAGCACCTCGCCCACCTTCATCTTCTTCACCTGCTGGCTTACCTTAACCACGGGCAGCGGGCATGCGAGCCCTTTTAGATCCATCTTCACATCGACCTTGATTTCATCGCTCATGAACTTCCTCCTGAATTTATCGCATTAATGCCGGCACGGCGTGATCCCCGCCGCGCGCTTTCTCTTCGCTTACAGAAACAGCTGAATCTTGCTGTCGCCCGCCTCTTCCAGGAACTTGGCGACACCGACGAACTCCACGTTCGGGTAGTCGATCATCTCCCCGGGTTTGAATCCCATGAGGCCCATGGACATGTCACAGATGTAGATCTTTACCTCGAGCTCGGCGGCAAGCGCTATCATCTCCTCGAGCGACGCGATGTTCTTCTTTTTCATCAGGTGCTTCATCATGGCCGTTCCCATGCCGCCCATGTTCATCTTGGAGAGCTTCACCTTTCCGGCGCCTCTCGGCAGCATGAAGCCGAACATCTTCCCGAAAAGGTCTTTCCCTCCGACCTTTTTCTTTTTGTCGCGAAGGGCGGGTGTCGCCCAGAAGGTGAAAAACATCACCACTTCCAGGCCCATCGCCACGGCCCCTGTCGCGATGATGAACGCCGCGAGGAGCTTGTCCATGTCGCCGCTGAAGACGATCATCGACAGTTTGTTTTTTGTTCCCGTCTTTAAAGCCTCGAGTTCTTCGCTTATTCTCCGCAGTTCTGTTCCCGCATCCATGGGATATCTCCGGTATATTGAATTTTAATATTTTATATAATAATTTAACACATGGAGCCTTTGTAAACAAAAAAATTTACTTCCGGCGAAAATTTTTCACATTACCGCGCCGCGCCGCGCTGTCGCTTTTCCCTTCCAAGGGACCGTTTGACGGCATGCTCCCTTATTTTCGGCGTCATCAGCCGGAATCCGCCCGCCCTTGCGGCGAAATGACATTACGGCGACAGTGCGATTCAGTCGTCGGCAAGGGCCTCGATGCCGCGGGTAGTATCGCATGTGCGATTTGAAAAGTCAAATTTTTAGGGTGTGCGGGCGAAATAAAACGCCCCCGGGGAAGGGCCGGAGGCGTCGGGTGATGCCGTTGTGGTATGCGGGCCGCGCTCAGTGGCCGTGTCCCTGGGAGGGGGCGCTTCCGGCGTCCGCATCGCAGGCTTCAGCGCAGGTATCGACTTTAAGCAGGGTATATACCCAGCAGTTGCCGGTATAGACCGAGACCAGAAGCCCGGCGCCAAGTATGAAAAGAATCAATCCACCGAAAAAACCCGGTTCGAGGATGATGATGTTCAGCAGAAAGGAGATGCCGACGAGAAACCTGATGTAGCGGTCGGCCGGTCCAACGTTCTGTACCATAGGGAGCGCTCCTTGTTGAAATTTTAATGGCGGTATCGCTTTAAACCATGACGTCCGTTCGCTTAAAGAATGTTAAAACGGCGATTTTTTGGCAAGAACATTTTTACCGCCATTTGTCGAGCCGTGAAAGCCCCGCCCTCCGCGCCCATTCCACCGCCTCGTCGAATTCGGCGATCGTGGCGCGCCGGCGCAGGTCCGCGCATTCACGCGCCCGGTATTCGGGGCGGTACTGGTCCATCAGGTTCAGATAGGTGTTTTTCGAGAGCGACGCGAGAAAGCCAATGACGCGGTCGGTGGCCGCGAGGTTGTTCGGAAGCACCAGATGGCGCACCAGAAGCCCGCGGCGCGCGATGCCGCGGCCGTCGATTTCGAGGTCGCCGACCTGGCGGTGCATTTCGCGAAGCGCCTCCATGGCCCGCAGCGGATAATCATCCGCGCCGCTCAGGCGTTTGGCCGTGTCGGTGTCCATGTATTTGAAGTCGGGCATGTAGATGTCGAAGACCCCCTCGATGAGGCGAATGGTGTCGGCCGAGTCGTAGCCGCCCGAGTTATAGACCAGCGGCACTCGAAGCCCCCCCGGGACGGCGACCAAGAGCGCGCGCACCACGGCGTAGACCATGTGCGTGGGCGTGACGATGTTGATGTTGTGGCAGCCCCGGGCCTGCAGGGCGAGCATCATGGAGGCGAATTCCTCATACGACACCTCGTCGCCATGGCCCAGGTGTGAGATGTCGTAGTTCTGGCAGAAGATGCAAAAGAGGTTACAGTGCGTCATGAAGATGGTGCCCGAACCGTGCCTGCCTGCCAGGCACGACTCCTCGCCGAAATGCTGGTTGAACGAGGACACGACAGGCAGCATGCCGCTTCGGCATTTGCCGGTTTTCCCGGCCGCGCGCTCGGCCATACACCGGTGAGGGCACAGTTCGCAGCGGGCCATGCGTTCGCGCAGCGCGGCCTCAATTTCAGCGAGACGGCCGGTTTCGTAGAGGCGTATAAATGACGGTTCCATGATACGCCTTCAAGGCTGCGTCTTCCGCCGCGCGGCCATGTCGGTTTTTCTGTGCCGCAGAATCTCCCCGCGGGCGCCGGAGAGGGTTTCGTCGCGGTATGGCGTCGCCTTCGGGTCGCTTCGCAGCGCGGCACGCTCCGTTTCATCAAGCGGCTCGACGCACGCCCCCTTTGCCGCGAGCGTCCCCTCGCGCTTGCGCCCCATCGATGGCCCTTTCCCGACGGTGAAGCCTGCTTCCAGAAGCGCCGTACGTATTTGGAGCGCGCTGGAATAAGTGGTAAGCACGCAGCTTTCCGCCGCGACCCGGTACAGCTCCCTGAAGAAATCGACGGTCCAGAGTTCGGGGTTCTTCGCCGGGGAGTAGGGGTCGAGGAAGATGGCGTGGAAGTGCGACGCTTCGAGTGTCGGCAGGCTTCTCCTCGCGTCGCCGGCAAGCATGCGTACGGTGAACTTCTCTCCGCGCGCTTCGCGGTTTTCGCACAGCCGTTTTATCGTGTCGTAAAGCGCTCCAGTCTTGCCGGGGAATGAGATAGCTTCCATTATATCAACGGGAGGAAAGTCCTTTTCGAGCGTAGTGATCTCGAGGCTGCGGCCCCTGTCATCCCGCGTGAATTCCTCCAGCAGCGCGAGCACGTTATAGCCGATCCCGAATCCAACGTCGAGGACGCGCAGCGTATTTTCATTGAGCGAAAGGATCCCCGACGGGCGCACGTGCTTGACGAGCGCCTCGGTGTAAGCGCCGGACTGCGTGTGCATGGCCTGGCCGTACTCCTCGGAATAGAGGGAGATGGTACCGTCCTCGGTGGGGATGGAACGCAGGAGCGTCATGGTATATGCCATGCACGGCTTTCTGTTTAATGATAAATAATTAATTGAAACACACCGGAATCGCTGTTTCAGTCCATTCTTTCGAACGTATTATGGTATTTTTCGGCAAGGTCCACGTATGCCAGCTGGCCGAACGAAAGATAATCGTAATGCCGCTGCTGCAGATCGGCCACCACGGCCGCCGGGATGCCGCCGTATATCCTGTTTCCGGCCAGCACCACGTTTTTCATGACCATGGATTTTTCAGCAACTATTGCCCATTCGCCGATAACGCTGTTGTCGCAGATCATCGCCTGCATGCCGATGAGCGCGCAATCATGGATCGTCGCGTTGTGAATCATGGCCATATGGCCCGCTATGACCCGATTGCCGATGATGGTCCGTGTCGGGCCGTGTATCACGACTCCCTCCTCGATCGCGCACTCGTCTCCTATCGTGATGCTCCCGAAATCGCCCCTGATAACGGCGCCGAAACCGATATAGCACCTCTCGCCGATGCGCACATCGCCGATCACGTAGGCGTTCGGTGCGATCCAGGTCCCCGCGCCGATAACCGGCTTTTTCCCGTCAAACGCGTATACTGGCATAGAAATACTTCCTTAAGTGAAAATTGCTTCCCCGGTTAATGAAAGCCCTTCAGGGTCTGAACTGCAAGTATTTTACGCAACGCGGGGCCGGTCGATGAATAAAGGCGCCGGACCTCCCTCCGGCCTCTCGAACCGCTTTTCATGGCCGCGCCCCGGATGGCACATCGGGGGCTTTATGAAGCATCGAAAATATTTTTTAAGGCTTGCCTGTTCGTCACTTTTATCTATAGTCACCATGTTTTATCGCGATGTCGTTATTCCGGTCGCGATGCGCGTCCCGATCTTTTCTCGTATAAGGAGTGTTCCATGAAATACCGCGTGATCCAATGGGCGACCGGCTCGATGGGGAAAGCCTGCCTGCGTGCAGTCATCGATCACCCCGATCTTGAGCTGGCGGGGCTTTTCGTATACAGCGACAGCAAGGCCGGAAGGGACGCCGGGGACATCGCGCGCCGCGGGCCCACCGGCGTTATCGCCACAAAGAATATCGACGAGATCCTGGCGCTCGATGCAGACGTGGTCATCCACGCTCCGCGCATTCAGTTCCCCTACAGCCACCACAACCGCGACATGTGCCGCCTGCTGGCTTCGGGTAAGAACCTTATCAGCATCAATGGCCACGGGTTTCCGGAATACCATGGGGCGGCGTACGTCGCGGAGTTTGAGCGGGCGTGCAGGCAGGGCAATTCCTCATTGTTCAGCACCGGACTCAATCCCGGTTTTGTGGCGGAAAAAATCGCCGTGACGGCAACCGGTCTCTGCATCAGGCTCGATTCCATTTATATATCCGAGGTCTTCGATGTCAGCGGCGCCCCCGATCACGACTATGTGTTCAACATATGCGGCATGGGCTCCGATCCCGATAAAATCGACCTGACCGCGACCGGCCCGGTTGCGGAACTCATAACCGGCATGTACGCCGAGGTTATCGCCCTCCTGGCCTTTCGACTGGACATGACGCTGGAACGGGTGGAGCCGGACCACGGCATCATCCCGGCGCCGCACGACATCCACGCCCGGGCGGGTATCGTTCGCGCCGGGTCGGTCGCCGCGACGAACTGGCGCTGGCACGGCATCGTCGACGGCAGGCGGTTCATCACCCTGGCGGTGAACTGGATCATGGGTAACTCCCTTCCCGGCTACGAAACCTATGACCACTGGAAAGTCTCGCTGCGGGGAAGGCCGGGAATCGACATCACCATGAACCTGGTGGAGCCCGAAAATACCGGCGAGAAAACCAGGTCGGAGCAATATGCCGTTGCCGGGTCGGTGATCAACGCGAGAAAACCAGGTCGGAGCAATATGCCGTTGCCGGGTCGGTGATCAACGCCATTCCCGAGGTATGCGCCGCCGGGGCCGGGATATTCCATCTGCCCGTATTTGCACCGTATCGACAACGATTTTAGCCGCATGCCCTTCCCGCGTTTTCGAAGACCGGCGCGGTGGTCGTTTCATGGTTTCTTTCCCCTGTTTTCCTCTTTTCCCCGCTCTTCAAGTATGATTTCCACCGTCATGCGGGCGGTTTCGCCCACCACGGTGGAACACGTCTCCAGCATGCCCGCTTCCAGCGCCGCTTTCATTTCCTGAGGGTCGTAGAGATTGAAGAATCTGCCGAACATTGAATGCTGGATATCGGCGCAGCGGCAGCTGCCGTATTTTTTCACGAACCGGTCGTGCAGCGCCTTGGAAAGTGTATTGGCCTTTAAGAGCTTCATCATATCTCCGAAATCCTTCCGTTCCCGGCCGTAAAGATGCCCTATGGCCATCACGCCGCCGGAAAGGGCGCCGCAATGTCCGTCCCCTGTGAGCCCTATGCCGTCGGCGAGTCCTGTGGCCGCTTTGAACACGGCGTCGTTTTCCATGCCAAGGGCGTCGAATATGCCGGCCAGGGTGCACTGGGGGCAGCCTCCGTTGCGCTGTTCGTATCCTTTCGCGCTGTTAAAGGCTTGCTGTGGGAGTTCATTGATTGCTTTGTCCATGGAGGGG
>JALOTJ010000078.1 GCA_025457965.1 Spirochaetota bacterium
AACGCCCTGCTTGCCGTGGTGAAGATATCCGCCGGAATATTCGGCCACAGCAAGGCGCTCCTGGCAGACGGCATCAACTCCTTCTCCGACGTGGTCTACCTGCTTTTTGTCAAACTGCTCGTCAGGCTTTCCGCCCAGCCGGCCGATGACGAGCATCCCTACGGACACCACCAGCTTGAGAGCGTCGCGGCCATCATTATCGGCGCTTTTGTAATAACAACCGGTATCGCAATATTCTGGGATTCGATCAATTCCGCATTTGATATGATCTCCGGAAGGAGGGAGCGTAATCCCGTCGAATCCTTTACCCTCATCGTGGCCCTGGCAACCGTGTGCGTTAAAATATACCTAATGATCAATGCGGCCGCTGTCGGCCGTACAACACAGAACCTGGCCGTATCGGCGCTGGCAAAAGACCACCGCAACGACATATTCGCGTCGCTGGGCGCGGCCGCGGGGATAGTGCTCGGGCTTCTCGGCATTCAATGGGGCGATCCGCTGGCGGGAGCGCTCGTCGCGATCGTGGTGGCCAAAACGGGGATTGATATCCTGCGCGAATCCACGGCCGAGCTTATGGACACCGTACCGGGCTCCGAGATGAATAATAAAATCAGATCAATAATCGCGAGCAATAGTGCCGTGAAGAGTGTCGAGAGCATCCATACGCACCGTTTCGGCCCCTACTACATGGCAAATATCACGGTAGGGATCGATGGAAACCTTAGCGTTTTAGAAGGTGACAGGATAGCGGATTCAATCGAAAAACTTCTTTATGAAAAAATTGAACTGCTCAGGCGGGTTTATATTCACTATCATCCACCGAAACGGCGTGGAAAAAGAAAACCGTAAGGACCTGCCTCGCTCCGGATTATTCAACCCCGGCTTATCCTTTCTTCGCCTCCCGGGCCCACGAATCCTTGAGTGTAATGGTCCGGTTGAAGACGAGGCGGCCGGCCGCACTGTCCGGGTCGACACAGAAATAGCCCAGTCGCTCGAACTGGAAACGGTCTCCCGGTCGCGATGAAGCGACGTGCGGCTCGATGAACCCGGTCACGACTTTCAGCGAATCAGGATTCATATTTGCGGTGAAATCCTTTCCCTCCTCCGTTTCGTACGGGTCTTCCTTCGTGAAGAGGCGGTCATAGAGTCGCACTTCGGCCTTAACGGCATGCGCGGCCGAAACCCAGTGCAGTGTCCCCTTTACCTTTCGCCCATCAGAGGCCGTGCCGCCGATCGAGGCCGGGTCCCAGGTACAGCGAAGTTCCGATATCCCGCCCAGTTCGTTTTTTTCCACGCCGGTGCAGGTTATCAGGCATGCGCCGCGAAGCCGCACCTCGCGCCCGGGGGCCAGCCTGAAAAAGCCTTTCGGCGGCTCTTCCATGAAATCCTCGCGCTCGATGTAGACGACGCGCGAAAAGGGCACCCTGCGCGATCCGGCCGAGGGGTCCTCCTGATTGTTCGCTATCTCGAACCCGTCAACGCGATCTTCGGGATAATTCTCTATGACGAGTTTCAGCGGGTTCAGAACTCCCATAACCCGCGGAGAACGCTTATTGAGGTCCTCGCGGATGCAGTGCTCGAGAAGGGCCATGTCGACGACGGTGTCCCGCTTGGCCACACCAATGATGGCGGCGAAGGCGCGGATCGATTCGCTCGTGCAGCCGCGCCGCCGGAGGCCGGAGATGGTGGGCATGCGCGGATCGTCCCATCCGCTCACGCGACCTTCCTTCACCAGCCGAAGCAGCAGGCGCTTGCTCATCACCGTATAGCTCAGGTTGAGCCGGGCGAATTCGATCTGGCGCGGCCGAACCCTCCCCTCCTCGGCGATATGGTCGAGAAACCAGTCGTAGAGCGGGCGGTGCACCTCGAACTCGAGCGTGCAGATGGAATGCGTAATGCCCTCTATGTAGTCGGACTGGCCGTGGGCGAAGTCGTACATGGGATAGATGCACCAGTCGTTGCCGGTGCGGTGATGCTCGGCACGCTTGATCCGGTAGAGCACGGGGTCGCGCATGTGCATGTTGGGCGAGTCCATACCGATCTTCGCGCGGAGCACCTTTGCGCCGTCGGGAAACTCGCCCTTTTTCATGCGCGCAAAGAGGTCGAGGTTCTCATCGGCCGGGCGATCGCGCCATGGGCTTGTCTTACCCGGCTCCGTGGGCGTGCCCCGCGTGGCGCCGATCTCCTCGGCGCTCATGTCGCAGACGTAGGCGAGGTCTTTTTTTATCAGCAAAACCGCCCAGTCGTAAATTGCCCCAAAATAGTCCGAAGCGTAATAGGGCCGGTCGTGCCACTGAAAACCGAGCCAGCGAACATCCTCCATGATGGAGTCGACGTACTCGACCTCTTCCTTTTCGGGATTGGTATCGTCAAAACGAAGATTGCACCTGCCGCCGTATTTGGCCGCGAGGCCGAAATTAAGGCAAATGGATTTGGCGTGACCGATATGGAGATACCCGTTCGGTTCCGGCGGGAAGCGGGTGTGCACGGCCGCGTCGTTTTTACCGCTTTTTAAATCCTCTTCTATGATTTCTTCAATGAAGTTCTGCGGTTTGATCTTTTCTTCGCTTTCCATCGGGCCTGCCGTTCCACACGCTGTATCCGGGGCCTGCCGGCCCCGTGCGCGAAGAATCGACCAGGGCGGACGTTTTGTCAAGGATTTGGATAAAAATGCCGCCGTGAATCCGATCACGGCGGCATTATTTTACACCGGCGCAAAGAAACAGTACCCGAAACAGGGTTTATATGACTACTCGATCCCCGACTCTGAATTAAAGGCCACCGGAATATCGGCGATCTGTTTCGCCGTAAAAGGCTTTTCAATATACTTATTACAGAATCCCGCGAGCATGCGGTTGACCCCTTTCAGGATATCAGGCCCATGCGCGGCGTGGAGGGCCTCCGCCATGCGATAACGCGCGATCGCTTTATCCCGCTCTCCCATAAGGTCCAGACCCTGTCCGGCCAGGAGAAGCGCATGGGCACGCTCGCTGTTGGACTGCGGCCGGTCGAGTGATTTCTCGAGCAGGACTACCGCTTCCTTATAAGCACCGGCATGCAGAAGGAGTGAAGCCTTCAGCCGAAGATAAATGGTCTCCTTCGGATCGAGCGCAATGGCCGCGTCGAGATGGGCCATTATCTTTTTTGTATCAAAAGGGTCCTCTTCGTGCGCGGCGTACGCCTTCATGAAATGCCGAAGCCCCTTCTGCTTCGAATCCTCCTTCCAGACATAACCGGAAAGCACCGGAAGCCGCCGCGCTGCAGTACCGGCGAGCTCCGCACGGACGTCCAGCCCATGATACCTGCCGTCACACGCGGGCTCCACGCCGGATGATATCCACACGATGCCGTCCTCCGGAATAAAAACCGCCGAGGTAACGTTATTGGCCGCGCCGACGGTAATCCCCGTTGCCCGCTCGGTCCGCGTGACCATGTCGATCCTGTCACCCATAAACGAGGCCGCCATCGCGCCCGTAATACGCCCCCTGCCGGCGGCGATGAGCTCGCCGAGGCGCAGGTAGCGCCCGAACATGTCGCGCATCACCAGGTTGTAGCGTTTCATAAGATCGACCTTCTCGAGCTCGGCCGTCGTGGCGAAGTTCGTGAGCACCAGCACGCCGTTTTCCATCCTCTTCAACCCGACCGATTCCCCGTTGGCCTCGATCGCCACGGCGTCGCGCCGTGCGCCGTCGGCCACCATGAAGCCGAACGCGCCGGCCCTGGGACCGCGCTTCACGATATCGACCGCCTCGTCGATTGTCGACGCTGTGCGCATGATCTCGTGCTCGAGCACCGTAAAGGACAGCCCACGCGGGCCGGTACCGTCGAACCCCATGAAGTGGCCTCCGATGACGATTCCCTTCTCATTCACGGCGGAGTTGCATTTTACAAGGCCGGCGGTGGAGATATTAACATAGGCATGGCCCCGCCGCGGGTGATAGATGAATACCGTCTGGGCGTCCATCCACCTGCCCTGCCCAGCATAATCGGTATTCCTGCCCATGATGAGCTTTCCGTCCGCGGTCGCGACGCCGGCGGCCGCGAAGTCGGAGCATTCCGCGCTGATACCCAGCGTTTTCGCCTTCGCCTTCACTACCCCCGGCACCATGATCATGGTAAGCTCGGATTTAAATGTCGCCCGGATTAGATCACGATAGTCCAGGCCCGAACCGTCGGCGATACCCTTAAGTTCCATAAGATATTCCGCGGGAGTATTGCGCTCCAGAGGCCCGAAGACGGCGAAATCAAGATAGGCGAGCATGAGCTTTCTCAAAAACGCAGGCTTCGCCCGATGCTCCCTCGAATTCGTCACGGGGTCCGCGAATACCGGCACCACGCCGCGGCGAATCTCATCCCTGAGAAGCGCTCCGTGCTGGTATCCCATCTCATAGGGCGCTCCAGTCATGGAGATGATGATGCCCTCCGGCCTGCGCTCCTTCCACGCGGCGCCAAGCCAGGTCCTGCCGCCTTCCCTTCGGGGCTTCTCCGCCGCGAGTCGTTCGGCCGCGGCCCCGTCCGGAGCGTAGGTCGTACCCGAGCTTATCAGCCGGGATTTAATAAACAGGAAACCAAAGGCAACGAGCACTATGGCGGCGAGTCTGATGATGGGACCACGTTTCATGGCAAGCTCCTTGGTTGGTGATAATTCCTCGTCGGGCATCCGAGTTTCCATTAAACGAAAGTTTTTGTCAAGGATTTGATCGGAGCCGGATTGTGTTCACTCCGATAAGATCCATTAAATTATTTGACCATGGGCATTGATTATGATAGTCTCGGACTCTGCCGACGATATACGGCTACATCACTACCGGGAGGAAACACGATGTCGGATACCATCACCGAAGTAAGCGAAAAATCATGGGGCGCGCGCCTCATGGAATCGATCAAGGGCGTGCTCTTCGGCCTCGCGCTCTTTATCGCGGCGTTTCCCGTCCTTTTCATGAACGAGGGTTGCGCCGTTAAAACGGCCCGCGACTTAGGCACCCTCGCCAAAGAGGTCATAAGCGTCAACGCGACCGCGATCGACCCGGCCAATAACCTCAAGCCCGTTCACGCGAGCGGCGAGGCGAAAACGGACGAACTCCTCACCGACCCGGTCCTCAACTATGGCGCGAACGCGATCCACCTGAGCCGATCAGTCGAGATGTTCCAGTGGATTGAAGACAAAAAGGAAAAAACTGAAAAGCAGGTGGGCGGAAGCGAAAAAACCGTCACGACCTATGACTATCATACGGGATGGTCCTCTTCGGCGATCGATTCCTCGAAATTCAAACAGCCAGACGGGCACCGCAATCCCGGCGGAATGCCGTATGAGGCGATGAGCGTCTCCGCGAAGAACGTCATGCTGGGCTCCTACAGGCTCATATCGGGGCAGATCGGCCAGATTTCCGGGAAGGAGAAGGTCAATTTCACCGCGGCCGAGATCGCCAAGCTCCCGCCCGATCTTCGTGCCAGGGCGAAGCCCTCGGGTGAATGGCTCTTCCTCGGCGCAAACGCGCAGCAGCCCCAGGTGGGCGACGTGCGCATGAAGCTTGAAGTGGCCAGGTCCCCGCAGACCATCTCCGTCATAGCGGTCCAGAACGGCGATACCTTCCAGTCATACCGCGGGAAGGAGGGGACGTCGCAGCTGCTTGTCAGTATGGGCACGATCGACGCGGCCGGCATGGTCCAGAGCGCGCAGGACGCAAACGTAATGCGCACCTGGATCGTACGCCTCGTCGGTCTCGTCCTGATGTACATGGGACTCATGATGGTCTTCAAGCCGCTCGTAACCGTGGCCGACGTCCTGCCGTTCCTTGGCGGGCTGCTTAAAATCGGCCTTGGGCTTTTCTCGGGGATAATCGCGTTCGCGCTGTCGCTCATCACGATCGCGATCGCCTGGTTCTTCTACCGGCCGGTACTCGCGATCATACTGCTCGCGCTGGCGGTCGGAGCGATCACCTTCGGGATTATGCGGGCACGTCAGAAAAAGGCGGCGGCCGCGGCCTAACGCAACGGCATCAAGCCGCGCGAAAGGCCCTCTCCCGGCGGAGAGGGCCTTTTTAGCAAGCGTCACGAATAAACAGAGTGTGTTGAAAACCCGGGCGGTGAAACGGTGTACCTCGCCCAAACCGGCGGGCACGGCGATGGGCCGCAGGGTCCCGGAACTCATTCCTTATCGACGGTAAGCACATATTTCCCCGTATTGGCACTCGCATCCCAGTAATCCATGACGAACGCCATCAGGAATACATTATGGTCCTCTTCACCGGGCGTGGTAAACCGAAGGCTTTCTCCCGGTTTCAGCACCCGGTATAGCGAGGCGAAACCGTCCTGCTCGCCGGTCGCATAAAAGATGATGACGCCGGGCATTGGATCGGCGTCCGCTCCCGTCTGGTTCGAGAAAAAAGCCTCCCCCTCAAGACTCACCCGATACCGGGTGTTCATGGAGAGCTTAACCTTGACCGCCCGGTCCAAAACCCTTGCGCTCTGGGTCATAAACACGCAGTTTTTATCCGCGTCGACCACATACTGTTCGGCAAACGCGGTCCCCGCGATGGCGACAAACACGGCCAGAAGAATTGACGTCCTCCTCATAGTGTTCCTCCATATCAAGCACACAGAGATCAACATAATGCCCCTAATAAAACAGCTCCCCCGCAGGCGCAATTATTAAATCTTGGTATCTGCAGAATGGCTTATGGTAAAAACCTGCGACCGGTCCCGCCACTATACAGCGTTTTCCGAAACGCTCATGAGGCCCTGAGCCAGATCGGCAAGTTCGCGCGAGGTCGAGGAAAGCTCGAGCGATCCGAGCGCCACCTCCTGCGTGGTCCTGTTTATGATACTGACGCTCCGCGCGATTTCATCGAGCGCCGATTTCTGTTCGCCGGTGGCGTTAAGGATGTTCGACGCCTCCGAGAGCACCCCGGAGAGCGATTCCCGGGCCGCGTCGTTCAGCGCTATGTCCTCCCGCGCGAGGTCCACGATCAGGTCCATGCTCCCGCTGAAACGCGATATCGACTCGATCATCCCGTTGAGCGATCCTGTAAACGAGTCCAACCGGCCGAAGGCGTTGCGTACCTCGATACTGCTGAGATTGAAAAGATCATTGATCGACTTGAGGTTATGCGAGGTGCTGTCGGCGAGCTTTCCGATTTCGTCGGCCACCACGGCGAAGCCCCTGCCGTAGTCACCGGCGCGGGCCGCCTCGATCGCGGCGTTGAGAGAGAGCAGGTTGATCCTGTCCGAAATGTCCTCGATGATACCCACCGTGTCCTGAACGTCCTTGAATTTTGACGTGGCGGTTGACATCACGTCAAGAACGTCCTGAATCTCTTTCTTCGATCTCTCGACGATCACGTTAAGCGCATCCCTGACAGCAAGCGCTTCCTTCGTCTTTTCCCCTACCCGGGTGACTATTTCGCGAAGGTTCTCCATGTTCGCTTTTACGCGTCCGGCGAGGTCCGCCTGGTTCTTCGCCATAACATAAACGCCCTCGCCGCTGGAGGCGACCTCCTCCACCGTGGCGGTAATCTCCTCGACCGAGGCCGCCTGCGACTGGACATTATCCGAGAAGAGCGAGGTGGTTCCGGCCATCTCTTCGGTTGAAGATGCCAGCCTGCTCGCGATGAGGTTTGTTGCATCAAGCATCTTCTTGATGCTTCTGCCATTTTCCTCTATTGTTTTCATCTGCCTGGCGTTCGTCGCGTCGTAATCCTCTATAATTGGAATATTTTTGTATGAAGCGAATGTGATTACCGCCATCGTAAGCATAAAAAATATCTCACGGTGAAGCTGGATGCCGTCGTGTACGATTTGCCCGTCGATTACCGATAGCATGTGAAATGCAACACCCTTGTCCGCCACGAGGAAGAGGAACCCGATCCAGTACGAGAAGTAAATAAACGCGAGTGTGAGCAGCAGTTTTCTGTTATAGAGGAACTGTATGATGACGAGGAACGCGATGGACAGACCGGCCACCTGGTAGCTCTGCGCGGCATAGGTCCAGTCCAGGGTACGGCCGTAATTTATCTTGGTAAGCATGGCGATGCTTACCGACAGACAGCCGACCACCCACTCAAGGACGAGGGCGGAGACCCCTCTTTTTTTTCTTCTGAATATTAAAAACGCCAAAACGACCATGATCGACAGCGACACAGACGAAACCATCACGTTAACCGGCTTGACCTGCGTTATCACCTGGAAGGTGACCGCCACGATTCCGATTACAATGAAGAGTATGAAATAGGTTAAACTGCCCTGTATCTCGAGCCTCTCTCGCGCGGTGTATGCGTTCTCCATCATGGCCCCTCCGGTGAAGTTCTTACGTCGGTTCATATCCCCGCACGCGCAGTGATCCGTCGCGCGCGTTCAATCTCATCAACATATTTCGGATGACCTTATTGTCAACGATCTTATCGCACGCAACCTGCGGGCCTGCGGCAGTTTTTTCCCGTGCTTCGGTCCGGTATCGATATCCTGGCCCCGTTTACCTTTCCCCTGTAGCTGCAAATCTCCCCGGGAACGCCATAAACCGGGAAACGTGCCAAACCGGCAGCAAAACCTCTTCGTGACTGCGGATAGAGCGAATCCGCCTGTCAAGGCGCTAACCGACACTTCGGGCGATGTGAAAGCAGTCCCGTACCCGGAACGCCGCACATGCGATGTTGTTCCGTATGGTATATGCTGATCCCGAAGATATCGACGCCCTGATGGGAGAGTCGTTCCCGATTAAATACGTTTCCGATCCGGCCCGCATGTTCGGCGCGACCGAACAGGATATCGACGGATGCGCCTTCCTCAAAGACGAGAACCCGGCGGCGGCGAAGTCGGAGCATTCCGCGCTGGTATGCCATCTCATACGGCACTCCAGTCATGGAGATGACGAGGCCCTCCGGAATGCGATCGCGCTCAAGGGCGCCTCGAACAGCATCCGCCGGCTGCAAAGCTAGTTTCCATACCATCAAGGATCCATACACCGGGCGGTACCTCTTTCATCCTGCGCGGGTAAAAAACGGATATCCGGCGCAACCCCGTGTAACCGGCATTCACAGTCTGTCGGCTACGCGCTGGAAAATCTCCGGCCACCAATCGACGCCTCCCCGGTCAATGCCATTGCGGACGATGATGATCTTTTTATCGGGTCGTATAAAAATATACTGACCCAGGTGACCGATGGCCATGCTGTCATAGCGTCCGTGGGCACGATGAACGCCCCACCACCAGTATTTATAGAATGCCCCGTATTCCCTGTATTTTTGATGGTTGAGCCACTCGCGACGGTCCGACGGATCGGGGGCGGTCGATTCGATCACCCACTTCTTCGGAACAACCTGACGCCCGTTCCACTTACCTCCATTCAGGTAGAGCCGTCCAAACCTGGCGAAGTCGATCGCCCTGGCATTAATGCCGCTTTCCATCTTAACGGTCCCGTTCCTTTCACTATCGACACTCCATGAGGCGGGATACTCCATGCCGATCTTTTTCCATATTTTTTCCTCAAGGTAACGTGCGGCGTTAGACCCGACCGTACGCTCAAGGATGATGCCCATTAACACAGGATGGTAGTCGTTATAATAAAAGTGCTCCCCGACCGCCTGATCCCCGGGTGAAACGGCAAGGGCGAGTGATCGCAGATCGGGATGATAATATACCCGGGGCATGTCAGAGCCCGGCAGGTCAACCTGCATGCCCAGCAGCCTGCCGGCCTCGTATCGTATGCCGGAACCCATTACGAGAAGATGACGCAGGGTCAGGCCGTCCAGTCCGCGCTCCTTGAGTTCGGGAAGATACTTCACCACGGGATCCGCCAGGTTCCCGAGCTTTCCCTCGGCAAGCGCAATACCAACCAGGGCCGACGAAAATGACTTTGCCGTTGAAAAGGATGTATTGATCGAGTCCCTCGAATATCCGTTAAAATATTCCTCGTAAAGTATGACGTCATCTTTTATCACGATAAACGCCGTCGAATTGTGCCGCCGGTTCAGCTCGGCTATATCGGCGCTCTTTTTTTCTCCTTTTACCGTATACTCAATCGCGCCGACGTCCATCGGGACGCCGCTTTTTTTAAAATGAAACACCGGCGGTTCATTTTTTATCTCGATTGAAGGGAATTTTTTATGATCATCTATGTCCGAAACATTCCACAAAAAGAACCGTTTAAGGTAGATCCGTTCATCGGACGACAGGGTGAGAACGCGGATTGCCGATAGAAGCGCCATCACGAGAATCACATACAAGAAAATTTTTCTTAATTTCATTTCATACCTCTGTACGCCGTTTTCGCGGTGTACTAATGGTCAGAACGACGCCTGCGCTACCTTCTTGTTCCGTCCGGCAGTGCCGAACCGAAGCTACTCCACTGATTTTTATCAAATCCTACCATCATAGGTCATTCAGCCGGGAAGACCAAACGGTGCCATCCTTGCGATGGTATCATACAACGGGGGCCCCGCACGAGGCCCCCGTCGTACGCTAAAAATGAATGGCCGCCGTATCAGGAACGCCCCTCGGTCATCATCTTCTTTATTTCCCTCTTTAAAATTTTGCCCACCCCGCTTGTCGGAAGCTGGTCCATGAACTCGATAACCCTGGGGACCTTGTACGGGGCGACCTCCTCTTTGAGGAACTGCATGATTTTCGCCTTTTCAGCATCGCTCTTCTCTATTCCCGGCTTGAGGACGATAGCGCATCCCACGCGCTCCGACCCCGGACGCTCGGGATCGGGGAGTCCGATCGAAGCGCCGAGCTCCACGTCCGGATGCTTCGCCAGCACCTCGTCGAGCTCGCGGGTGAACACCTTGAACCCGGACACGATGACCATGTCCTTAACCCTGTCGACGATATAGAAATACCCGTCCTCGTCCATCTTCGCCACATCGCCGGTATACATCCACCCGTCCCTGACCGCGTTCGCGGTCTCGTCCGGATTATTGTAGTACCCCTTCATCAGCTGCGGGCCGCGTATGACGATTTCACCGGTTTCCCCGACCTTTGACGGCTGGTTCGTTTCAGGATCGATGAGCTTCACCTCGGTATCGCAAAGCGGTATGCCGATGGAGGAAGCCTTTTTCTTCCCGTACCGCGGATTGCAGATCATTATGGGGGACATTTCAGTCATCCCGTACAGCTCGATGAAATTACCTTCACCGATGACCGATTCCAGCTCCTTTATGTACTCCGCCGGAAACGGCGCCGCCGCGCTCAGGCACCACTTGAGATGGTCGCGCATCTTCAGCGCCTTGAACTCGGGACGCTTGAGCAGCTCGAAATAAACCGTTGGCACGTTTACGACGAAGGTCGGACGGTAGGCTTTCAACGAGTTTATGAGGAAGTTCGCATCGCGTGGATTGGGCACGCAAATCTGGGTTATCCCCCGGGTCATTGAAAAACCACCGAGCGCGAGACCGGCTATGTGGAAAAGCGGAAACGCCGAAAGTGCGACATCCTCGGGTTGAAGGTCAAGCCATGTGAGCCCCTGATGCCGGTTGGACATATAGCTTCGCTGGGTTAGCACGGCGCCCTTGGCGGGACCGGTTGTTCCTCCGGTGTACATCATGAAGATCATGTCGTCGAAACCGCGCTTTACCGCCACGGGATCGGCCGCCGACTCTTTCATGACCTCCATAAAGCGGACGACCTTCTTCCCCTGAATAGGGCGCACCTCGGCCGTAGGTATTTTTTTCAAAAGCTTTCCCAGCACCCTTTTTATTCCAGGCAGAAAGTCCGCTATCTCAGAGACTATTACCGTTGAAAAGGGAGCTCCACCGCCCACCTCTTCAATTTTCGCATACAGGACATCGACGGTCAGCACCACCTTCGTCCCGGAATCCTTCAGCTGGTGCTCCATTTCCGGGGCGGTCAGGAGAGGGCTGAGGCCGGTTGAGACGCACCCGGCCTTCTGGACACCGAGGACACCGATGTAGTGTGCCGGTATATTGGGAAGGTGGAGCCCCACCACGTCATCCGGTTTCAATCCGGACTTTATGAGATAGTTCGCCAGCCTGTTCGCAAGCGTGTCGAGTTCCCTGAAGGAAATGCTCGCGCCCATGTAGATGAGGGCGGTCTTGTCAGGGTATTTCGCCACTATCTCCGCGAACTTGTCGGCAAAGCACTTTTCCTCATAGTCGAGCTTCGGCGCCACGTTTTTGTCGTACTGTTTCAACCACGGTTTTTCGGAATACGCGTCACTCATGCCAGTCCTCCATTCTTTATTTATACTGATATTTGTATATAAAAGCAGGTGGTCGCGGCCTATCCCGGATAGCCGGCCCATCCTTAATGGATATACCATCGTATTTGTGGTATGTCAACGAATAAAGGCATTAAATCATCGAGGAACGAGGGCGAATGACCGAGGCTCGCGGCGGACAGAAAAGATATTTTATTTAATTTTAAGATATACTTGCCATAATCATTTCCGGTACGGCATACTGCGTGCGGCATCACTCATGCCATGACAGCCGAAACCAACAGTGGAGGGTTCAATCATGCACATCACAGTCAAGGCCGCCCGCATGCTTCTCTCGGCCTCGCTCTGCCTGCTGGCCGCTTTCGCCTTCAGCCCGGCCTCGGCCCAGGTCAAGCGGGTAAAGGCCCAGACCCTCTACGTGCCCGTATACTCGCATATCTACTACGGGAACAGGGAACGGGACTTTATCTTACTGTCTGCTACGCTGAGCGTGCGGAATACGGACATGGCAAAATCGATAACACTGCTGTCGGCCGACTACTACGACTCGAAGGGAAAATTCCTGGAAAAATTCATGCTGAGGCCGGTGACCCTGGGACCGATGGAGTCCGTACGCTATATCGTAAAGGAATCCGATTCCAGGGGCGGATCGGGGGCAAATTTCATTGTTGGATGGAAGTCGGACGACCCGGTGACCGCTCCCATTATAGAGGCGGTGATGATCGGCACGCGGGGACAGCAGGGCATATCGTTCACCTCGCGGGGACAGGTGATACGGGAGCAGTAGACCGATATACCATAGTCCCATACCGACCCATGATCACCATCGACCGCATTGCGGAAACCGACATTGACGCGCTGGCCTCCCTGCTCGAAGAGCTTTCGGGCGATCCCACAGATCGCCGTATCATGCGCGATGAGCTCCTCGCGGTCATGGCCGACCCGGCCTACATCCTCTTGGGCGCCCGCGCCGGGGAAATTCTGGCCGGCACCGCGATGGGTATCGTGTGCCGTGACCTGGTGGGCGAATGCAGGCCGTTTCTGGTCGTTGAGAACGTTATTGTTTCCAATGAGCACCGGGGAAAGGGCGTGGGGAAGGCGCTCATGGCGGCGCTTGAGCGGGAGGCGGAAGGACGCCGATGCCTTTATATCAATATCGTGTCCGGCATGCACCGGAGCGGAGCTCACCGGTTTTATGAATCCGTCGGTTATCCTCCTGACGCCGCGCGCGGCTTCAGGAAATTCCTGAGCGGAGGTTCGTCTTGAATGAGTTCGAGATATTCCTTGATATACAGCAGGGCCTGCCCCGCCAGGGCCCCGGCGACCGCGAATCCACGCTGCGCGCGCTTTCGCTCGTTTCGCTCCCGGCCGAAAGTGGCGCTATCCTCGACGTGGGATGCGGCCCCGGCATGCAGACCGTCGAGCTTGCCAAAGCTACGGGGTTAAGGATAACGGCCCTCGATTTTCACCGCCCCTTCCTCGAGCAGCTGGGCGCACTCGCGCGCAGCGCGGGAGTGGAAGACCGTATTCAAATAGTTCACGGTTCGATGTTCGAGATGGACTTTCCGGAAAAAAGTTTCGATATAATCTGGGCGGAGGGCTCCATCTACATCGCCGGCTTCGAGAAGGCGCTCGGCGACTGGAAACGCTTCCTCAGGGACGGCGCCTTTCTCGCGGCCACACACATCACCTGGTTTGACGAAAACCCGCCCGAAGAGATCCGCGACTTCTGGGAAGCCGAATACCCCGAGATCACCACGATTGAGGGCAACCTCGGCATCATCGAACGTAGCGGGTACCGCATAAAGGGGCACTTCCCCCTTCCCGATCCGTCATGGTGGGACGACTACTACGCTCCGCTCGAAGCGAAACTGCCCGCATCGCGCGAAAAGTACAAGGACGTGCCGGAAGCGCAGGGCGTGATCGGCGCCATAGAACGCGAAATCGAAATGCACCGTAACTATTCAGCGTACTACGGCTACGTCTTCTATGTGATGCAGAAGCCGTGACAGCAGATAGGGGAATAATAGACTGTTGAACGGAAATTCTCAGTATTTTTATAAAATTTATTGACAGTTGCGGCATCGATTGCTATCCTTTCTGCATATTTAAAAATTACGGACATTTTAAAAGAACAATGACGGCCAAAAGAACGCAGAGCATCCTTCTATCCTCAGCCACCCTTGGCGTGGTGGTGGTAGTGGTATGCGCCTCGAGCGGGGTTACACCGTAGGGTCCGTCGCGTAACAGCGAGTAAAAGCGAAAGCCCCTGTCGGTGCAACCGGCAGGGGCTTTTTTGTCATTACCGCCATATTAAAAGCCAGAAGGAGATTCGGCATGAAACTGAGCGGAGCGGAGATCATCATTAAACTTCTTGAACGCCAGGGCATCGATACCGTGGCCGGTATCCCCGGCGGCGCCAACCTGCCGCTGTATAACGCGCTGTACGGCAGCCCCATCCGCCATATACTGGCGCGCCATGAACAGGGCGCCGGCTTCATCGCGCACGGCATGGCGCGCTCCACCGGAAAGCC